>JBNKHB010000381.1:0-2136 GCA_050290125.1 Robiginitalea sp. | reverse complement strand
AGCCGGTAAACGGACACGTCGTCGTAGTCCCTCTGAAAATTTAGGATATTGGTGATGTTGGCCCCACGAAAGGAGTAGATGCTCTGCGCATCGTCGCCCACCACGCAAATATTCTGGTACCGGTCGGCCAGCGCCCGGACAATGATATACTGTGAATGATTGGTATCCTGGTACTCGTCCACCAGGATATACTTAAAGCGTTCCTGGTATTTCATCAGGACTTCGGGGAACCTGGCCAGCAATTCGTTGGTCCGCAGCAGCAGGTCGTCAAAGTCCATCGCGCCGGCTTTGAAGCAACGGTCCACATAATTCTTGTAGATCTCGCCAAGACGCGGCTTTTTAGCCATGGCATCCGCCTCCATCAGTTCCGGATTCTGAAAATAAGCCTTCACGGTGATGAGGCTGTTCTTGTAGGAAGAAATGCGCTGCTGTACCTGCTTGTACTTATAGATATCCTTGTCCAGCCCCATTTCCTTGATGATGGACGCGATCAGGCGCTGGGAATCCTGGGTGTCATAGATGGTAAAATTGCTGGGGTAACCCAATTTGTCGCCATCATAACGCAGCAGGCGCGCAAAGATGGAGTGAAAGGTGCCCATCCAAAGATTCTTGGCCTCGCCCTCCCCCACGATCTCCGCGATACGCTTTTTCATCTCGCGGGCCGCCTTATTGGTAAAGGTCAGCGCCAGGATGTTAAACGCATCCACCCCCTGGTTCATGAGATGAGCGATGCGGTAGGTCAGCACCCTCGTTTTACCCGAGCCGGCGCCGGCAATGACCATCAGCGGTCCGTCCTTGTGGAGCACCGGGGCTTTCTGCGCATCATTCAATTGGTCCAGAAACATGGCTTGAGGCATCTTTACGGGCTGAATTTAGCCATTATTCGCCGCAACCTCCAAACGCCCGTACCGGAATTATAAACAAATGGAAAGACCGCACGGACAAGGAAGTTCAAATTGAATATCTTTAGGCACGCGTTAAATTTTCGTCTTCTATGAAGAATGGTATCCTGGCTGTCCTGATCCTTACAATGTTTCATCATTTCAGCATCAAAGGGCAGCAACGGGAAACAGGCCCTGTGATCGAGGATTTCGGAGAATTCTACCATATCCCCTCGCCTGAGTTCGCTACGGATACCACCCGGGCATTGAAGGTGGTGTTTGATGTCAAGAACAGTCCTGAGGACCCTGACGCGCGGAATCCATGGATCGAAACGGCAGCCCGGTTCCTGAACATGCATGCGCGCGCAGGTGTGCCGGTAGATCGCTTGGAAGTAGCCCTGGTGGTCCATAACCAGGCTACGCCTGATTTGCTTACAGATACATACTACCGGGAGCGTTTCGGGACCGACAACCCGAATAGCGGCCTGCTGGAAGCGCTAACTGAAGCGGGTGCTCAGGTAATCCTTTGCGGGCAATCCTCCGCAGCCCGAAACGTACCCCCGGAACATGCGGTCCCCGGGGTCAAACGCGCCCTTTCGGCCATGACGGCACTTATCCAACTGCAGGACGAGGGCTTCCGACTTATCGCATTTTAAAGCTAATTCAACTATATGAGACATTTTCTTTCCTTTTTCCTCCTTAGCGCATTGTTACCCGTACAGGCGCAGCAAACCGTGCCGGAAGCGGATTACCTCGCCATAGAACCGCAGGTGATTGAGTGGCGCCGCCATTTCCATGAGCATCCTGAGTTATCCAACCGCGAATTCAAAACAGCCGAAACCATTGCGGATCACCTACGGAGGCTGGGCATGGAAGTCCAAACCGGTGTGGCTCATACCGGGGTCATCGGCATCCTAAAAGGCGGTAAGCCCGGGAAAGTGGTTGGACTGCGCGCGGACATGGACGGCCTGCCTGTTACCGAGCGCAATGAGTTGCCTTTCAAATCCACGGTAACCACCGAATTCCAGGGCGAAGATGTGGGGGTGATGCATGCCTGCGGACACGATACTCATGTGGCGATGCTGATGGGCGCGGCCGAATTGCTGGCGGCCCGGAAAGAGGAGATACCCGGCACCGTAAAGTTTATCTTCCAGCCGGCCGAAGAAGGTCCTCCCCCGGGGGAAGAAGGCGGCGCCCTGTTGATGGTAAAGGAGGGAGCGCTGAAGAATCCGGATGTGGATGCCATTTCGGGCTG
>JBNKHB010000380.1:0-2138 GCA_050290125.1 Robiginitalea sp. | reverse complement strand
GCCCACGATCAGCATGATGGAGGCGGCAAACTGAAAGACCACCAGGGCGCTGCGCAGTCTCGGTTCCGCTTTCCCGCCACCACTCCAGTTGCCTTTCAGGACCCTGACAGGTTTAAAGGCGGCCAGGAAGAAGGCGGGGTACAACCCGGCCAGGACACCAACGACAAGCGGCAATAACAGCAAGAACAGCAGGTACGACGGCTGTAGCAAATCGGTAATTACCAGGGCCTTCCCGGAGATGCCGTTAAACCAAGAAAGGGACAGCCAACACAGGCCGATGGCTACTACCAGGGCGATAAAGGCCACCAAAATGGATTCGGTGAGGAACTGCCGGACCAATTCGCGCTTGCCGGTGCCCAGGGTCTTACGGATGCCGACTTCCTTGGCGCGTTTGGCGGAACGGGCGGTAGACAGGTTCATGAAATTCACGCAGGCGATCACCAGCACGAACAGAGCGGCCAACCCAAAGATGTAGATGTTCTGGATATCGCCGGATGGGCTGATCTCCGAAGTGCGGTCCGAATACAGGTGGATATCGGTAATCGGCATGAGTGAATACTCGATTCGGTTGCCGCTGGCGCGGAAAGCATCCAGGTCCGAATCCATGATCTGCTTTAACAGGGGCTCCAGGTACTTCCGGATATAGGCTTCGAACTTATCCGGGAATTCCGCCGGGTCGGCTCCTTCCCGAAGCAGCAGATAGGTGTAGAAGTTATGACTGCCGAAATTCCCGAAGGGGTAATCCACGTTGGCCATGGAGAAGAAAAAGTCAAAATCGAAATGCGATTGCTCCGGCAGGTCTTCGAATACCGCGGTAACCTCGTAGAAGGTTTGGCCGGCGTCGTCGGTCTCCAGGTTTTGGCCGATTGCCGCCTGCGGCGTACCGAAGTAGCGTTCGGCCGCCGATTGGGAGATCACCACCGTATTGGGATTGGTGAGCGCATTTTGGGCGCTGCCGGCCACCACCGGCAGGGTAAATACCTCAAAGAGGGTGGAGTCCGCATGCGCCACCCGGGGCTCGTTCAGGAATTGCTGCCCGTGGCGGATCAGTTTGGCCCCGGTGTTGATATACAGGCGTACAAAATTCTCCACCTGGGGGAATTCATTCAGCATGGTCTCGCCGATTGGATCCGAGCTCTGGGCCATGTGCAGGTCGGTCTCCCCCATGCGCACGTCAGAGTTTACCCGATAGATCCTGTCCGCATGCTCATGGAAGCGGTCATACCTCAATTCATCCGCCACATACAAGGCAATCAGCAGAAACGAGGCCAATCCCAGGGACAAGCCAAAAATGTTGATAAAGGAGAAGACGCGATTCTTTCTCAGGTTCCTCCAGGCGATTTTCAAATAGTTCTTAAACATGGCCGTTCGTTTTTTGATTGTTGAATTATTCCGTGCGTAAACTGTTTACCGGGTTAGCGTGGGCCGCTCTTAAGGCCTGGAATCCGACGGTGAGCACCGCGATGCCCAACGCCGTTACCCCGGACAGGCCAAAGACCCACCAGCTGAGCGGGATTCTATAGGCAAAGTCCTGTAACCAGTCGTTCATAAACCACCAGGCCAACGGAAAGGCGATCAGGGCCGAGATGGCGATCAAACGCAGGTAATCTCCCGAAAGCAGCTTTACGATGCTGCCCGCTCCGGCGCCCAGGACCCGGCGGATGCCGATTTCCTTTTTGCGCCTTGCAACCGTGAGCGTCACCAGGGCAAAGAGGCCCATGACCGCTATGAATACCGACAGACCGGAGGCAATTCGGGTAATGGTGGCGGTACGCTGCTCCGCCTGGTACTGCCGGGCCAGCGACTCGTCCAGGAAGGCCGGGGTAAAATCCTGGTCCGGGGCGACCTCTTCCCAAACCGCGCGCAATGCTGCGAGCTGTTCCTCGGTTTTCCCGGCCCCGAGCCGAATGCTGATGCGGGGTTGGGGCGAATAGGCCAGGCCCACATTCTCGCTTTGGCTGAACAAGGAATCGGGTTGTTGGGTAAGGACCAGGGGCGCAACCGGCGTATGCAGCGACTGGAAGTTGAAATCCTGCACGACCCCTATAATCCTGTGGTTAAAAGGGCCGGGAAGTTTCTCCCCGATAGGGTTCTCCATCCCGAATTGCTGGGCAAAGGCCTCATTCACCACCGCATAC
>JBNKHB010000379.1:0-2140 GCA_050290125.1 Robiginitalea sp. | reverse complement strand
GGGTCCACGACCCCACGGCGGGATTTGTTTGTTACCGTCGAGAGGTTTTGGAAACCATAGATCTGGATAAGGTACGTTTTGTGGGGTATGCATTTCAGATCGAGATGAAATTCCGGGCTTATCTGAAAAAATTTAAGATACAGGAGGTGTCGATCGTTTTTACGGATCGCGAGAAAGGGCAATCCAAAATGAGCAAGACCATCGTTTGGGAAGCAGTCTTTGGCGTGGTAAGCATGAAAATCCGCAGTCTTTTTAACCGGAACGGATTCTAAGATGAAAAAGATACTGATCAAGAATGCCCGCAGGGTCAATGAAGGAGCTATTAGCGAGGGGGACCTGCTTATGGAAGGCCCTTATATCGCCAGGCTGGACCGGGACATTTCCGATGCGCAGGCACAGGTGGTGGACCTGCAGGGGCAATACCTGCTTCCGGGCCTGATCGACGATCAGGTACATTTCCGCCAGCCGGGCCTTACCCACAAGGGCGACATTGGTACGGAGAGCCGTGCCGCCGTGGCCGGCGGGATCACTACCTATATGGAGCAACCCAATACGGTGCCCCAAACCACGAGCATTGAGCGGCTGGAAGAGAAGTTTGCAATGGCCGCGGAAAGCTCTTATGCTAATTATTCCTTCCTCTTTGGCGGCACCAACGACAACCTGGAGGAAATTAAGAAGCTGGACCCGCTGAGCTGTTCCGGGGTAAAGTTATTCCTGGGATCCTCAACCGGCAATATGCTGGTGGATGACGAGCGGGTGCTGGAAGCGATCTTCCGGAGCACCCCACTGGTGATTTCCGCCCATTGCGAGGACGAGACAACCATCCGGGAAAACCTGGAACGCTACAAGGCAAAATACGGGGATGACATCCCGGTAAAGTTCCACCCGGAGATCCGCAGCGCGGAGGCCTGTTACCTGTCGTCTTCCAGGGCAATAGCGCTGGCACGGGAAACGGGGGCCCGATTACATGTGTTCCACGTATCCACCGGCCGGGAAACCGACCTGTTTCGAAACGACATTCCCCTTAAGGACAAGCGCATCACCAGTGAGGTGTGCATCCACCACCTGTGGTTCTCGGATGAGGATTACGAAACCAAAGGGACCCTCATCAAGTGGAACCCGGCTGTAAAAACCGCAGCGGACCGGGAGCAATTGTGGAAGGCCCTGCTGGATGACCGCATCGACCTTCTTGCCACAGATCACGCCCCTCATACACTGGAAGAGAAATCACACCCCTATACCAGTGCCCCATCTGGCGGGCCGTTGGTGCAGCACGCACTCCCCGCTTTGATGGAACAACATCGCCGGGGGCGCATTGCGGTGGAAAAGATCGTGGAAAAGATGTGTCACAATCCGGCGATCCTGTTCGATATCGACCGGCGCGGGTATCTGCGGGAAGGATATTACGCAGATCTTGTGGCGGTGGGTTCCGGTAATCCCTGGACGGTAGACCGGGCCGGGTTGCTCTACAAATGCGGCTGGTCGCCTTTTGAGGGCGAACAGTTCCATTACCGCGTATTGCATACCTTTGTCAATGGCCATCATGCCTGTGAAAACGGCCGGGTTTCCGGCCAACGCAATGCGATGCGCCTCCAATTCAACCGTTGATGCGAATCTTTTTCCTATTTGTGCTCTGCTGCCTGCTGGGCAGCTGCGCGGATCCCCTGGTCAAGAAACCCGAGAACCTGATCCCGCAGCAGCGGATGACCGAGATCCTCTACGATATCGCAATCCTGGATGCGATCGACAACAACTACCCCAAGTCGCTTGAACAAAACAACATCCGGATCATGGAAGAGATCTATGCGAAATACGGGATCGACAGCACACAGCTTGCCGACAGCGACCTGTACTACGCCTCGATCCCGGCCATTTACGAACAGATTTACCAGGCCATCGAAGACCGTATGAACCATGAGCGGGACAGTATTGCGAGGGTGATCCAGGAGGGAAATGCGCCGGCTAATTCTGCAGATTCGGTTAATCGAAGAGGGGAAGCGGAAGACTAGCCGCCAGCTTGCCAGTTCAGAAAATGACCAGCGCACCGATCCAGTACCTGGTCCAAGGGTTCCGGATCGCGTCCCTGGGCTGCCTTTAACCTTCCATTGTTATAATGGCTCCTGTTTCGCAGGGAGCGAAC
>JBNKHB010000378.1:0-2142 GCA_050290125.1 Robiginitalea sp. | reverse complement strand
CTGCCAGGTTGCTTTTAGTAATCCCCAAGGGTCTCGGGGTTCTGGGCCAGGGCCGTTTCCAGTTGTTCGTCGTTCGGGGCTTTGCCGTGCCAGGCGTGGGTGTACATCATAAAATCCACCCCATGGCCCATAACGGTATCCATGACGATGGCCACGGGTTTACCCTTGCCGCTGCGGGCCTTGGCGGCCTGCAGAGCGGCGATTACGGCCTTGAGGTCGTTGCCGTCCTTCAACTCGGCAACATCCCAGCCAAAGGCTTCCAGTTTGGCGGACACGTCGCCCAGCGGCATGACCTCTTCGGTTGGGCCGTCGATCTGCTGCCCGTTGCGGTCGATCGTGGCGATCAGGTTATCAACCTTCTTGCTGCCCGCATACATAATGGCTTCCCAATTCTGGCCCTCCTGCAGTTCGCCGTCGCCGTGAAGGCTATAGACCAGGTGGTCGTCTCCGTTCAGTTTTTTGGCCAGGGCCGCTCCTATCGCCACGGACATCCCCTGACCGAGGGAGCCGGAAGCCACCCGGACGCCGGGTAGTCCCTCGTGCGTGGTGGGGTGGCCCTGCAGCCGCGAATCGATCATCCGGAAGGTGTTTAACTCTTCCACGGGGAAGTAGCCCCTGCGCGCCAGCACACTGTACCAGACGGGGGAGATATGTCCGTTGGAGAGGAAGAAGAGGTCCTCGCCGATACCGTCCATATCAAAGCCCTCTTTCAGGTCCAGGATTTCGTTGTAAAGGGCCACGAAAAATTCGGTACATCCCAGGGAGCCTCCCGGGTGGCCGCTGTTTACTTTGTGGACCATCCGGAGGATATCCCTCCGTACCTGGGTGACCAGGGCATCCAGATCCTTGATTTCAGCCATTTTCTGAGGTTTGTCAGCCCCAAAAGTAAGGGGCCTGCCGGGCATGTGCAACCCGAATTCTCCTTTTTTATCAACGGTGCCCCCCCGGTAACTTTATAACTTTCTTACCATACCATCGTCGCCGAGTTACGTATCTTTGGCCGGCGCCAAAAATCACCGCTTGAGTTTTACCCTGGAACATACCGATCCCGGCAGCAAGGCCCGCGCCGGGACACTCCTTACCTCGCACGGGCCCGTGCGTACGCCCATTTTTATGCCCGTGGGCACCGTGGCCTCGGTAAAGGGGGTGCACCAGCGGGAATTGCGGGAGGATATCGACCCGGATATTATCCTCGGGAATACCTACCACTTGTACCTCCGCCCTGGGATGGGAATCCTGGAGGCCGCCGGGGGCCTGCATCGCTTTATGAACTGGGACCGCCCCATTCTGACCGACAGCGGTGGGTACCAGGTCTATTCGCTGGCGGGTACGCGGAAGATCCGGGAGGAGGGCGTCAAATTCCAGTCTCACATAGACGGATCACGTCACATGTTCAGCCCCGAATCCGTTGTGGAGCTGCAGCGCAGCATAGGGGCAGATATCATTATGGCCTTTGACGAGTGTACCCCGTATCCGTGCGAATACGACTATGCCCGGCGTTCTATGCATATGACCCACCGATGGCTGGACCGATGCCTGGAGCACCTGAAAAAAGTCAAGCCCCTTTACGGGTATGAGCAATTATTTTTTCCCATCGTACAAGGCTCCGTTTACGAAGACCTCCGCAAGGAATCCGCCGAATATGCGGCCCGTACCGATACACCGGGGATAGCGATCGGAGGCCTCTCGGTGGGGGAACCGGCGGAAGAACTCTACGCGATGACGGACCTGGTATGCGAACGGCTCCCCCGGGAGAAACCCCGGTACCTGATGGGAGTGGGCACCCCGGTGAATATCCTGGAGTGCATCGCCCTGGGGGTGGATATGTTCGACTGCGTAATGCCCACGCGTAACGCCCGTAACGGGATGCTGTTCACCTCGGAGGGCACCATCAATATCAAGAATAAGAAATGGGAGGCGGATTTTTCGCCCATTGACCCCATGGGGCTTACCTTTGTGGACGAGGAATACAGCCGTGCCTACCTGCGGCACCTCTTTGCCGCGAACGAATACCTGGGCAAACAGATCGCCACCATCCACAACCTGGGCTTTTACCTGTGGCTGGTCCGGGAAGCCCGCCGGCGGATACAGGAAGGCAGTTTCGCGAAGTGGAAATCGGAAATGGTGCGAAAAATGGACAAG
>JBNKHB010000377.1:0-2153 GCA_050290125.1 Robiginitalea sp. | reverse complement strand
GTCCAGTTCGGAAGTCAGGAATTCCTCGATATAGCGCGCGATGTCCAGGGAGTAGTAACCCTTGTAGAAAAAGAGATTCACCCCGTTTACGTCCCTGAAGACGTCTTCCAGTTCGCCGTTCATTTCGGCCAGGAAGTCCGTGATCTTGGCCTCGAAGAGTTTGCGGTTGATCTCCAGGCTGAAGAGGCAGATCGGCCGGCCCCCCGGAAACGTAAAGCTATGGCCGTGCTTCATGTTGCAAGAGGTCATGGCGCTTTCCAGACGGGCGATCTGATGTTGCTCGTCCGTACCTTCAAAGGAGTGGACGATTTCCGAATCGCGGTTAAAAATGATCTTCAGCGGCTGGATCTGTCGGTTGTCCAGGGTAAAGGAAACGGGTTCGGTGAGCATGCAGTCCACATCCAGCACGCCCAGTCCGTGTTCCAGGTTAAAGGCCCGGATGCTTCCGGATCCCAGCTTTTCCGGAATCTGCACGCAAAGCTCAGGCCCGTCCTCCACGCAATCCGTCTTGAGGATCTCCGCCATATTGCGGACCACTTCCCGAACTTCAATATCCTTAAAGGAAAGATTCTCGGCCATTACCCTACAAAGCTTGAAGGCTAAATGTAGGTTTTTTTTTCGGTGGCTGATACACATTTTGATCCCGGATAATGGCAGTTCCCGGATCGGGCACACATTAAATTGTTTCCGGTTGCTTCCACCGGGCAATTCAGCTTACTTTTCCTACGTAACCCCCGGTGAACATTAGAGTATAACCCTAAAATTCTGAATCACATGTTACGTTGGACCATCATTTTTGTAGTGCTTGCTGTAATCGCAGCTATTTTTGGATTCGGCGGCGTAGCCAGCGGCTTTGCCTCCATAGCCAAAATCCTCTTCTTTATCTTTTTGGTACTGGTTGTGGTAAGCCTTGTGCGCGGCCGTAAGATCGGGTAGGAAACCGGATGGTGCCGGAGGGGGACTTGCGCAATCAGGTCGTCCAACTCATTCATTGCGCTGTTTCTCGGTATAATCACTCAGCTTTTGCGGACCCTCCAGCAACAGGCGGACTACCCGGAGGACCCCGTCCTCGGTAGTTGCGATCTGCCACTTGATCAGGCTGATCTGTCCTTTTTCGATCTCCAACCCGGTAATACTCCGCGGATGTACGCAACTCCCGTCGTTAAAGAGCGGGATCTCTCCTGGTTCAGGGAAACGAGGCCGGTGCGTATGGCCGATGATCGTGGGCAGCAGGCCCTTGCTTAGGATCCACTTTTTGATTCGTTTCTCAATCCGGATCAGTTCCTTGTAATTCCGCGCCGGGGAAGTAGGATCGGCAATGCCCCAGACCTGCAGCGGTTTCCAGAGGACGCGGACCAGGAAACGGCTCCACCTCCAGAAGGTATAATTCCACCAGTCCGCCTGGTGGCCATGGCAAAGGAAGATTTCCTGGCCGGTTGCGGCATGCCGCAGCACAATGCCCTCTTCATAGCGGATCCCTTCGAAAAGTTCCTTATCCCGGCCGTCGATGGGTTCGAAGTAGCTGCTGAGGTGTTGGTCTACGTAATCCGGATCCTTGTAGACCATGTCGTGGTTCCCCCAGAGCATGTACAGCCTTTTTTCCAGGTGGAACTGACGCAGTAATTGATACACGTTCTTATGGGCCTCAAAGATGGCGTCAAACGTGAGATTTTCCCATAGTTCGTCCCCGTCCCCCAGCTCCATATACTGAAACCCTTCCTTGTAATAATGTTTCAGGGCATGGAAATAGATGTTTCGGTTGTTCGCGAACTCGTCTGCAAAACTGTTATCCCCGCGGTGGCAATCACTGAACAGCGCGATCCTTGAATTATCGTCAAAGGGCACGATACGGGCATTGGCGTAGGCGCGGTCCAGGCGCCGTTGATACGACATGGCCTTAGTTTTGGTTAAATATCCAAAAAAATGTGCGCGATACCGAATATCTAAGTACCTGGTGACCGCCAGCGGGTCGTATTAACAAGGTGAAACAAGGAATTTTGTAATTTTATGGGCCCTAAGCGGACCAATATGGAGATGGAAACAGAATGCATGAACGAATTGCCGCTGCAGTACCTGATCAGTTTTGATAAGTTCCTGCGGTACTACGATGCCCTGGCCGAGACCGGGACCCCCGCTCAGCGCGAAAAAGCGAA
>JBNKHB010000376.1:0-2172 GCA_050290125.1 Robiginitalea sp. | reverse complement strand
GTCTTGCATTGTAATTACTTGTCGGTTAGGAATTAGGCTAACAAAATTAGCGCATTTAGCAAGACAAAGCAGGTCCGTTTATCAACAATAGCGGGAAAGTTTTAAAGAATTATGCGGGGTCCCCGAGCAGGGTTGCCACCTCGCGGCAAACCGCTTCCAGGAATGCCTCGTCCTGAGCCGTAAACGGGTCCGGCGTACGGGAATCGATATCGATCTGACCGATGTTTTCCCCGTTTACGAAAATAGGCACCACGATCTCCGCCTTTACGTGGATGCTGCAGGCGATGTAGTTGTCCTGTGCGCTGACGTCCGGCACCACAAAATTCTGGTTGCTCACGGCCACCTGGCCGCAAATACCCTTGCCAAACGGGATGATGGTGTGGTCTGTCGGGTCCCCGGCATAGGGTCCCAGTTTCAATTCTTCCTTCTGACCATTCCGGAAGTAGAAGCCGACCCAGTCGTAATGGGGAACTTCGGCCTGCAGGAGGTCGCATACGGCCTGCAGCCGGGTATCGGTATTGTTTTTTGCGTCCCTTAGGAGGGTGGTAACGCGTGGTCGGAGGGAATCGAGCATAGTCTTGTAATTATTGCGCGAAGGTACGAATCCGGTGCTGTCGGGCATAAAAAAATCCGGCAGCCGCAGCTGCCGGATCCTTTTGGTTTCGCTCTTGCGAATTACATCATTCCAGGCATGCCGCCGCCGCCCATTGGCGGGCCGGCAGGAGCATCCTCCTTAATCTCGGTAAGCGCGCATTCCGTAGTCAGGATCATGCCGGCAACCGAGGCCGCATTCTCCAATGCGATACGGGTTACCTTCTTGGGATCGATGATCCCCGCCTTCATCATGTCTACGTATTTCTCGCTCTTGGCATCGTATCCGAAATCGCCTTTACCTTCGTGGACTTTGGCCACTACAACGGAACCTTCGCCGCCTGCATTCTCAACGATGGTGCGCAGCGGGGATTCGATGGCGCGTGATACGATCTGCAGGCCGGTGGCCTCGTCCGGGTTCTCCACTTCCACTTTGGAAAGCAGTTTCTGAGCGCGAACCAGGGCCACGCCCCCTCCGGCAACGATGCCTTCTTCTACGGCGGCGCGGGTGGCGTGCAGCGCATCGTCTACCCGGTCTTTCTTCTCCTTCATCTCCACCTCGGAAGCGGCGCCCACATACAGTACGGCTACCCCGCCGGCCAGTTTGGCCAGGCGCTCCTGAAGTTTCTCCTTGTCGTAATCCGAAGTGGTGGTCTCGATCTGCGACTTGATCTGGTTCACGCGGGCCTTGATGTCCTTGGCGGCGCCGGAGCCGTTTACGATAGTGGTGTTGTCCTTGTCGATGGACACCTTCTCGCAGGTTCCCAGCATGTCCGGGGTGGCGTTCTCCAGGGTAAAGCCGCGCTCTTCGGAGATCACCGTACCACCGGTAAGGATGGCGATGTCTTCCAGCATGGCCTTGCGGCGGTCGCCGAAGCCGGGTGCTTTAACCGCGGCGATCTTCAGGCTGCCGCGCAGTTTGTTCACCACCAGGGTAGCCAGGGCTTCCCCGTCCACATCCTCTGCAATGATCAGCAGGGGCTTGCCGGATTGTGCAACAGGCTCCAATACCGGGAGCAGGTCCTTCATGGTGGAGATCTTCTTGTCAAAGAGCAGCACATAAGGGTTGTCCAGTTCGGAGATCATTTTTTCTGAATCCGTTACGAAGTAAGGGGAAAGGTAGCCGCGGTCAAACTGCATGCCTTCCACTACGTCCACATAGGTGTCGGTCCCCTTGGCTTCCTCAACGGTGATCACACCTTCCTTGCCAACCTTGTTGAAGGCCTCGGCGATCAGCTCCCCGATGGCTTCGTCGTTGTTGGAGGAGATGGCAGCAACCTGCTTGATCTTCTCGGTGGAATCCCCCACCTTTTTGGATTGCTTGGAAAGGTTCTCAACGATAGCTTCCACCGCCTTGTCGATGCCCCGTTTGAGGTCCATGGGGTTGGCGCCGGCCGCTACGTTCTTGAGGCCCTCCTTTACGATAGCCTGGGCCAGAACGGTAGCGGTTGTGGTACCGTCACCAGCAATGTCGTTGGTTTTGGTTGCTGCTTCTTTAAGCAATTGGGCACCCATATTTTCAAATGGGTCTTCGAGTTCAATTTCTTTGGCAACGGTTACACCATCATGGGTAACAGTTGG
>JBNKHB010000375.1:0-2176 GCA_050290125.1 Robiginitalea sp. | reverse complement strand
GTCATTGCCACGCCCGGGCGGTTTATGGATGTGTACCTGAAAGGCGAACTGGTCACCAAGCAGATCAAAACGCTGGTGCTGGACGAGGCCGACAAGATGATGGACATGGGCTTCATGCCGCAAATCCGGAAAATCCTGGAAGTGATCCCCAGCAAGAGGCAGAACCTGCTTTTCAGTGCGACCATGCCTGAGAAAGTGATAAAGCTGTCGGAGGAATTCCTGGAATTTCCCGAGGTGGCGGAGGCAGCTCCCCAGGCAACGGCAGCGGAAACCATTACGCAGGAATTGTATGAAGTGCCCAACCTGCGCACCAAGATTGCTTTCCTGGAATATATGCTGCAGGATGAGTCATTCTCCCGGGTATTGATCTTTACCCGGACCAAGAAAGTGGCGGACAATGTATTCAAGTACCTGGAAAGGAAGGGGTACGGACCGATTCGGGTGATCCATTCGAATAAGGGGCAGAATTCGCGGATCAATGCCATGAACCAGTTTAAGAACGGTGAGCTCCGGATACTGGTTTCCACCGATGTCACGGCACGCGGGATTGATGTGAACATGGTCAGCCATGTGATCAACTTCGAAGTACCAGTGGTGTATGAGGATTACGTCCACCGGATCGGGCGCACAGGAAGGGCGATGCAGGTGGGAACGGCTATCACCTTCGCAGACGAAAGTGAGATGTATCATGTGCCGAAAATTGAAAAGCTTATCCGCGAGAAGATCCCGGTGAAAAAGATGCCTGCTTCTGTGGAGGTTCATCCGACCCCGAAGGAAGAGCGCCAGCAGATCGCGCGGGCTATCGATGATTTCAAACGCCGCGAGGACCCGACCTTCAAGGGCGCATTCCACGAAAAGAAAGAACGCCCCAAATCCAGCGGGAAGAAGAAGGGTAAAAAAAGGAGGCGGTAAATTCTCAAAATTCGCGTCATCCCCGGAATACCGATATATCGGGTGATCGTACACCTGAGTGTAGGGGATCTCCTGAATAAGAACACGATCTGCTGAACGAGATCCCTGCCTCGCCGTCTCAGGCCTGCGTAGCCTAGGCGGAGCAGGGCAGGCAGGCCCGTCTGGATGTATAACCGTCCCTATCCTGGCAACGGACGGGGATGACGTTCTGTTTATCATCCTCCTTCTCTACTCCCTCTCACTCCCTGTCTCCCTCTTAGTCCCGGTCTTAGTCCTAGTCCTCCTCTTTCCGTATCTTAGCCGGCATGAACAATAAGTACCTTATTCCGCTTGTGGCATTACTGATTGCCATGCTGCCGTTCCGGGCCGGTGCCCAGGAACCCGAACAAACCATCCGAAAGATCTATGACGAAGCCCTCGTCAATGGTGAATCCTATGAGATGCTCCGGTACCTCAGCCAGGAGATCGGCCACCGGCTCAGCGGATCGCCCCAGGCCGCCGCGGCGGTTGAATGGGCACGTCAGCAAATGGAATCCTATGGATTTGACACCGTCTACCTGCAACCGGTCATGGTCCCGCACTGGATCAGGGGGGATGTGGAGATCGCCCGCGTGGTCAACAGCAATACCGTCGGTTCGATGGAACTGCATGTCCTGGCCCTTGGCAATTCGGTAGGAACCGGGCCGGAAGGAGTTTCTGCCGAAGTGGTCGAAGTACTGGATTTTGACGAGTTGGAAGCATTAGGGACAGAAAATGTCCGCGGTAAGATTGTATTTTACAACAGGCCGATGGACCCGCGCCATATTTTAACACTCGCGGCGTACGGTGGGGCGGTCAACCAGCGCGGTGCCGGAGCAAGCCGTGCGGCAGCCCTTGGGGCAAAGGCGGTACTGGTAAGATCCATGGCCAGCAACCTGGATGATATTCCGCATACCGGCTCGCTCCGCTACGACCCGGATCAACCGGAAATCCCGGCCATGGCAGTAAGTACGAATGATGCGGAACTGCTTCACAACATCCTGGAAAAGGAGGGGACTGTGCGCATATATATGGAGAATTATGCNGAGATGCTGCCGGAGGAACTGTCTTACAACGTGATCGGCGAGATCCGGGGGAGTAAAAATCCGGACGAATATATTATTGTGGGCGGACACCTTGATTCATGGGATGTGGGAGATGGTTCGCATGACGACGGGTCAGGCTGCGTCCAGTCGATCGAAGCATTACGTGTGCTCAAGGCTATTGGCTACCAGCCTCAGCATTC
>JBNKHB010000374.1:0-2182 GCA_050290125.1 Robiginitalea sp. | reverse complement strand
AGGGACAAGCCCTTGAAGTCTGCCTTCACCGGAAACCGTTTGAAATTCCGGTCGATCAGAACGGCGGTTTTCAGTTGTTTTAAGGGGGTATTCAAGAAGTGTTGTACCCCGTATATCAGGGTCGTGCCGGACAGCAGGACGTCATCTACCAGTACCACGGAGCGCCCCTGGTAAGCCTCTGGCTTCAGGGAGGTTTCCACCCCGCTTTTAAGCGGGTCCTTCTTGTTCATCCGCACCTTGCACAGCAGGATCTTGGCCGGGGTGATCTTCTGCAGCGCCGCCTTGAGCTTTTCAGCGAACTCCAGGCCGCCGCCCTCAATCCCAGCCAATACAATTTCCTCCTCGTCCGGGTTGGCCTCGTAGATCTGGTAAGCGATTCGGTTGATCTTGTGACGGATCTGGTCGTGGGAAAGGATTTTGTTCGCCATGGGCCGGGTTATTTCTTCTCAAAGATAAAAAAGAGTTCGCTTCCCTTGCGCGGGGCAATCGAGTGCCGGTTTCGTTCCAGGCGGTGAAAATGGAAAGCGCTTCCGAACAGCTCCCGGTATTCAGCCTCGGAGCCGCCGAAAGGGGGACCCTGATCCGTCAGCGGGAAATCGAAAAACAAGCCGGCCAGCGTCCCGCCCGGGGCGAGCAGCTGAAGCATATGTTCTGCGTATTGCGGCCTCATGGACGGTTCCAGGGCGCAAAAGAAGGTATGTTCCAGGATAAGATCGAAAGGTCCGTCGTCATAGGCAAAAAAGTCCGCTTCCACCAAGGCCATCGGGGGCATGGCGGGTACCCGCCCGCGTAAGGCTGCAAGCGGCTCCCGTGCAATGTCCAGTACCACAAAATTCCGGAACCCACGGGTCAGCAGGTATTCCGCTTCATAACCCCTGCCGGCCCCGGGGATCAGGATTCGGGTATTCAGATCCTCCAGGCCATCGATAAACCGGGCCAGGGCAGGGGCGGGTTGGCCGATGTCCCAGCCGGTCGTCCCGTTCAGGTAGCGTTCTTTCCAAAAAGCTTTATTCAGACTCATCCAGATACGATTCAAGGTCCCGGCGGTCGCGTTTGGTCGGCCGTCCGGTGCCCTTGGCGCGATAGTACTCACGTGTTGTGCGGATCAGGTCATGGGCCTCCTTGGCCTCGGCGGGGGTGGTGTCCATTCTGTAGATATCCACCCATTTGGCCCCCATGCGCTGGGGCGGTATATCCAGGACCTTCAGGCTGAACTCCATTTGGTTCTTACGAAGACGGATTTCGTCCTGGGGCAAGACCTCCCGAGAAGGTTTGCAGGCTGCCCCGTTAATTTTGACCTGTCCCTTTTTACAGGCCTCTGTTGCCTGGTTGCGGGTCTTGAAATACCGGGTGCACCAAAGATACTTGTCGATGCGCATGGGCGAAATCTTTGTTAAGGACTCCCGCAAAAATAGGGGAAAATTGTATCTTGCGGCTCGTAATAAAAAGGCTATGACCTGGAAGAAATACGGCTGGTGCCTGCTGGCAGCGGCCCTTTTAATGAATTGTAAGAAGGATGACGGAATAGAGGTCACAATTGTCCCGCCCAGGGATCTGGCAGAGGTGGCGGCCGAAGACCAGGTGACCATCCAGGAGTTTCTCGACACCCATTTTTACAACTACGACGAGTTTGCAAGCCCGCCTGCGGATTTTGACTATAAGATCCGTATCGACACCATCGCCGGTGCCAATGCCGATAAAACGCCACTGAGCGCGGATATCCAGAGCGTACAGATCACGGTAACGCCCGAACAACTGGGGCTGGACCAAAGCGGCGATGTAGTGCATACACTTTACTATCTGGAGGCCGATACCCCGGGGGGAGACGCCCGCGAAATTCCGACGGTAGCGGATTCCGTACTGGTTACCTACAAGGGCAGCTTGCTCAACGGCCTTGATTTTGACGGCACGTTCTCGCAGCCGGTCTGGTTTGACCTGGCCCGGATCCAGGGACCTGGCGGAGGTGCGCGCGGCTTTGCCGAAGCCATGACCTTCTTTAAGGTGGCCACAGGCGTCACCGCCAACCCGGATGGGACCTTAATGGCCGAAAACCCCGGATCGGGGCTTATGATCATGCCTTCGGGCCTCGCATTTTTCGGAACGGGATCGGGTAGTATCCCGGCCTATAGTCCCCTGGTCTTTACGGTAGAACTCTTTTCCGTCAAGCGTACGGACCACGACG
>JBNKHB010000373.1:0-2198 GCA_050290125.1 Robiginitalea sp. | reverse complement strand
TGTGTTCCCTTGCCCCGAGCACGTCTATGTATCCTTTAGGGGTACGGCGTTTTGCGGGTACGGGGATTTCGAGGGTTCCGTTCAGGTAACGCGCCGTAAAGGAATCGGATTGCAATACGGTTTCCAGACTGCCGCTGGCCACTACCTGTCCGCCCAGCGTCCCGGCCTCGGGGCCGATATCGATGATCTGGTCGGCGGCCCGCATCATGTCCTCGTCGTGTTCCACCACGATCACCGTATTGCCCAAATCACGCAGGGCCAGCAACACTTCGATCAGGTTCTCAGTATCCCGGGGATGCAGCCCGATACTGGGTTCGTCCAGGATGTACATGGATCCCACCAGGCTGCTGCCCAGGGAAGTGGCCAGGTTAATGCGCTGGCTTTCCCCTCCTGATAGCGTATTGGACTTCCGGTTCAGGGTCAGATATCCCAGGCCCACTTTCAGCAGATAGGAAATACGATTATTGATCTCGGTCAACAACCGTCGTGCGATCCGGGTATCGTGCTCGCTGAGCTCCAGTTCCGAGAAGAAGTCTGCCAACTGGTACAGCGGCAGGTCCACCAGTTCCGAAATGGATTTGCCGAATACCTTAACATAGGTAGCTTCCACCCGGAGGCGCCGTCCGTGACAGCGCGGACAGCTGGTCTTACCGCGGTAACGCGACAACATCACCCGGTTCTGTATCTTGTAGCTTTTCTCTTCCAGCTTTGCAAAGAAGTCATTTAGCCCGGTAAAATATTGGTTCCCGGTCCACACCAATTCTCGTTGCGCTTCCGAAAGCTCAAACCAGGGTTTGTGGATGGGGAAGTCAAATTTATAGGCATTGTTGACCAGCTTATCGCGGTACTTGCTCATGCTGTCTCCCCTCCAGGCAAAGATGGCGTTGTCGAAGACGGAAAGCGCACTGTTGGGAACCACCAGTTCCGGGTCAATACCGATCACATCCCCGTAGCCTTCACATTTGGGGCAGGCCCCGTAAGGGTTATTAAAGCTGAACAAATGGACATTGGGTTCCGGGAACACCATACCATCCCGTTCAAAGCTGTTGCTGAAAGGGTGGCGCTTCCCGGTATCCACTTCCTCCAGGATGCATACCCCCTTGCCTTCAAAGAAGGCGGTATCCACTGCTCCTGCAAGGCGATTGCGGAAATCCTCGTCATCCTTGACCACAATCCTATCCACCACCAGTTCGAATTCCCGCGGAACCCCTTCAAGATCCGGGCTGATCCGTACGACCTTGCCCTGGTGGACGATCCGGGCGTATCCTTGTTTGGAGAGCAGCTCAAGGGATTTCCCCACCTCGCGTCCCTCTGGTATCCGGATGGGAGCGAGCAAATGCAGGCGGGTGCCAGGCTCACAGGTCATCACATGGTTGACCACATCGGATACCGTATCCTTTTTGACTTCCTCGCCGGAAACCGGGGAGTACGTCTTTCCGATCCTCGCATACAGCAATTTCAGGTAGTCGTAGATCTCCGTGGTCGTGCCCACGGTAGAGCGGGGGTTGGTGCTGTTTACTTTCTGTTCGATGGCGATGGCCGGGGCAATGCCCCGGATATAGTCCACCTTGGGTTTGTCCAGTTTGCCCAGAAACTGCCGGGCGTAGGAGGAAAGGCTCTCCACATACCGGCGTTGACCTTCCGCATATAAGGTATCGAATGCCAGGGTGGATTTCCCGCTGCCCGACATACCGGTAATGACTACCAGCTTATTTCGGGGGATCTCCACGTCGATATTCTTGAGGTTGTGAAGCCGTGCCCCTTTGATATAAATGGCTTCTTTGGGATGGGTGGTTGCAGGTGCGGACATGGACAGTATTAAAGCTTCAAAGATACGATATCCCGAAGGCGTTCTCAAGCGGTATTCTGCTATGAAATGCGGTCGGTGTCCTCAGGTGTTTTTTTGCTCCTTTTATTTTTTTTCTATATTTGAGTCTGTTATCCAAAAATCGTCTCGCCTATAGCGCAACATTACTTTTTTGATCGAATAACCCAAATCGTCCGGAATACGGGGGCTTCCCCGGGCCGGAAAAACCAAAAAAGTAAGTTGTATGGAACTGCTAGAAGACGATTCTACCCTTGTAAGGAAATATATGGACGGGAACGAGCGAGCGCTCGAGATCCTGATCAACCGCCACAATCAACGCCTTTCATCCTTTATATATTCTAAGGTATTTGACAGGGAGATCACTGAAGAT
>JBNKHB010000372.1:0-2202 GCA_050290125.1 Robiginitalea sp. | reverse complement strand
CCCGGATGTTGGTGTACAAGGCGGCGGCCGATAAGGATGCCGGCCGGAATTACACCCTTTCGGGTGCGATGGCCAAACTCTACGCCTCGCAGGTGGCCATGGACACGACCATTGAGGCCGTCCAGATCCACGGCGGTAACGGCTACGTTAAGGAATATCATGTGGAACGCCTCATGCGCGATGCCAAGATCACCCAGATCTACGAAGGAACTTCGGAGATCCAGAAGATCGTCATTTCCCGGAGCATCCTGAAGGACTAAGACAGGGGCGGGACTGCCCGTGCACGGATTCTTTACCGTATTTTGTACGGGAACCATACCTTTTACGATGAAGTATCCATTGGCTGTTTTACGCCTTCTGCCGGGCATAATCATTACGCTGTTCCTGATCGCCTGCGGAAATGCCGGGCAGGCCGATCCCGCAGCGGCTTCCGCCAGAAAACCAAATATCCTGTTCATTTTGGTGGACGACCTGGGGTATTCGGACCTCGGATTTCTGGGAAGCAGTTATTACGAAACCCCGCATTTGGACCGCCTTGCAAAGGATGCCACCGTCTTTACGGCAGGATATGCCACCTCCCGGGTCTGCAGTCCTTCCCGGGCCAGCCTGCTGACCGGGCAATTTCCGGCAAGGCACGGTATCACGGATTGGATTGGGGCTTATTCCGGAGAGGATTGGCGCCAGGCAGGCCGGTTCAGCCAGCTGCTGCCCGCGCCGTATACGCATAGCCTGGACCACTCCCACACCACCCTATCGGAGGCTTTTAAAGAGGCAGGTTACAGCACATTTTTTGCAGGGAAATGGCACCTGGGAGGAGAGGGTTCCCTGCCGACGGACCACGGATTTGATATCAACCGGGGCGGCTGGGAAAAAGGCAGCCCTATCGGAGGATACTTCGCTCCCTGGGAAAACCCGTATCTGCCTTACACCTATCCCGGCGAGAACCTTACCCGTCGCCTGGCGGAAGAGACGGCCTCTTTCCTTGAGGCACACCGCGATTCCGCATTCCTGGCCTACCTCTCTTTTTACGCCGTACACGGGCCTATACAGACCACTCGGGAAAAATGGAGAAAATACCGGGACAAGGCAGCGGCGCGGGGGATCGCCGAAACAGGTTTTGAAATGGGCCGGTACCTGCCCGTCCGCCAGGTACAGGACAACCCGGTTTACGGCGGACTGGTGGAATCCATGGATGACGCGGTTGGCCATGTAATGGATGAACTGGAACGCCTCGGGCTGGCCGAAACGACCATCGTGGTCTTTACTTCGGACAACGGAGGCGTGGTTTCCGGGGACAGCTACTCCACCTCGCTGAAACCCCTGAGCGGCGGAAAGGGCTACCCGCTCGAAGGCGGCATTCGCGTACCCTTACTGATCCGCATTCCTTCCGGAATCCTGGAAGCCCCGTCCCGAATTGACATACCCGTCACCGGTGCAGATCTATATCCCACCCTCCTGGAGCTTGCCGGCCTGCCACCGAAACCGTTGCAACACCTGGATGGGGTTAGCCTGGTATCCCTGCTGCGGCAGGAACCGAATAAAGAATGGGCGAAGCGCCCGCTGATCTGGCACTATCCGCATTACGGCAACCAGGGCGGAGAACCCTCCTCAGTGATCCGACTGGGCGAATGGAAATTGATCGACTACCACGCCGACGGACGGCAAGAACTATTCAGGCCGGATGACGATCTCGGGGAAACGCAGGACTTGTCGACCACCTATCCGGAGGTACGGGATTCCCTGGCAGGGGTCCTGCGGAAATATCTCAAGGAAACCGGAGCAAGGTTCCCAATGCAGGATCCCCTCTACGATCCCGGGGAAGAGGCGCTTTTCCTGGAGCAAATCCGCCTGAAGCTCCTACCCGAAAAGGAGGCCGGACGCCTGCGTCTTCTGGAACCCGATTTCACACCGGATCCCACCTGGTGGGGCAGCAATCCGGACGGCTGAGCAGCGTTTAAATCCGCTTAAACGCCTGCATGCCCGGCCGAAAACCACGAATAGCCGAGCCGAAGTTGGTATTTCCGACTTCTAACCCCTGTTTTTTACGGGGTAAACTTCAATAATTGCTTATTTTTAAAAGGACACCCCCCTTCAAACGGGTGTTTGGGATGGCTGGCCGAAGCGGTTTTTACAGATCGATAAATTCGTTCCGCCCCCATTCTCAAATTGGGAATTATTTAGCCTTTTATTACGAACGTTGAA
>JBNKHB010000371.1:0-2211 GCA_050290125.1 Robiginitalea sp. | reverse complement strand
CATCTGCCAGGATTTGGTAATCCCTGAAAATGTCGGCGCGAAACGCGCCCGTAGGCAACACATAGCTTTTGTCCGCCCAGGGGTGTACCTCGATCACAAAATCCACTTCCAGAGTCTCCGGGGCATACAGTCCCCCATTCTTGCGAAATACGGTAAGCCGGATACGGGCCGGGCCAGATACGAGGCCGGAAGCCTCAAGGGTTTTACGGATCTCAGCCTCCAGGTGTTCCATCGTGAAATCCATGGGAATCTCCATCCTGAGCTGCCGCATGGAAGCCATAAGCCGGAAGTAATGGTCTTCCCAGAAAAGTAGTCGGCTGCCGTTGTATTTTATGGACTCGAACAGGGCGTCGCCATAGCGGAGTCCCCGGTTGTTGTGGTTCAGAAAATGTGCGGACTGCGGCAGCAGGTCTCCGTTAAAATTGACCATAAAAAAAGCCTTGTTTCTGCAAGGCCAAAGATACGATTTAGACGGAAAGGCCTTTAGGTAGAGCCGAGAACCTGCTTCAGGTCGGACACCTGGTTGGCCCAAAGCATTTTGGCCTCCTCCAGCTCGTCTTCTTCCGCAAAGTCGGTGATAAACAGCGAAACATCCTTTGTGATCTCGTCCACGATGATCCGCATCTCAAAATAGGCGTCGTCTTCGTTGGATTCCCATGCGAAACGGACGAATTCATCGGTTTTGCGTTTGAGCAAACGCGCCACTTCCTCAGTCCCTTCCCAAATAAACGTATATAACTCCCCCCTTGAATTCACATTATCCGCAAACCACTCGGACAAGCCGGAGGCCGTGGAAAGATATTGAAAGAGCATTTGAGGTGAAGACTGTATTACGAATTCGAGGTCAAAGCGGGTTTTGTCATCCATTCATACGGGTGTTTCGCTCCGGGCAATATATATATTTATGCATGATAAAAAAATAAATCGGAAAAACTTTTTGGCCGGCCAAAGTTGGCCCACGTGGATATAAAACCTATATTTGCCCCCGCATTTTTAGTGCATTCCGGCGAGGTAGCTCAGGTGGTTAGAGCGCAGGATTCATAACCCTGAGGTCGGGGGTTCAAGTCCCCCTCTCGCTACAAGGCCGCAAGGTCAATTCTTCAACGGTTTGTGAACGCGCAAACCGTTTTTTTTTATTCAGTGTATTTTCTTTCATGACCTGAATCTGTTTACGAAACGCCTGAGAATCTCATTAGGTACAGGAGCCTTCAAATCCTTGATAGCATTTATTAATTCTCCCGCCTGGCTCGGGGGAAAATATCCAAAATGCTTATAGACACTAATTCGCAATATGAACTCATTGGCGTCAGCCTCCGGGTGAAACTGTGTTGCGTAAATGTTTTTTTTGACACGAAACATTTGAACGGGACAGGCCGGGGAAGTAATTAAGAGCTCGGATCCCGGCGGCGTTTGGTCACAGGCTTCTTTGTGGCCCACAAATGCCCGAAAAGTTTGGGGCAAATTTTTTAGCAGAGGATCCATAGTACCTGCATCGGTGATAGAGACATTAACGATCCCGAGCGATTCTGCATACGCATTCGAAATGGATGCCCCGCAATATCTTCCCAAATGCCCGTTACCCGAGCAAGCCCCAAGAAAAGGGAAGTCCTCCTGTATCACTTGATCCAATAGCTTAACGAAAAATTGTTCTATCCTCTTTTGCACAGGACTCTTCTTTTCTTCAGGAAGGCTAATATCAAAGGGGCTACCTCCGGCCATGATCGCAGAATAGTCACGAAGGTCAATTTCAGGTATTGGTTCTTTCTCCAGACGAATACGATGTACTTCCTCAGGTGATAATCCGCCAACACGCAAAAACGCTGCGAATTCACTTTCGGTCGTCTCATCTTCCGGTCTCATCTGGAGCAATAGGAACTTCTTCATACTGTTCAAATGGCGTAACACTATCTGATATAGTTGATAATCAATATAACCCGCTCTGATTTATATCCAAGTTATTCGTCCTGCTGGCATTTTTAGGCTTTAAAACAGACATGTTACATATTCAAAAGGATATGTTACATATCGGGAATAGGGCAGTTGATCTTCCCTCTACCTTCGAACCACAATCCGGGATAACTCCTTTATCAAGGCCGACCGGGACTATAAGCTTCCCCCGAGATTTAGCCAAGTGTAATATAAAATCGAGTATCTCATGCGTATCAAAAGATCTATTTTAAAAATCGCAACCGTTTTGTTCCTGGGAATTAT
>JBNKHB010000370.1:0-2219 GCA_050290125.1 Robiginitalea sp. | reverse complement strand
AAACGGACCTCATCGCTTTGCACGGCTTTGGGAGCGGTGCCAGGCGCTCTGCCGCCGGTATTGGGCTGGACGGCGGCGGGCGGAGAGTTGAACTCCGGGGCGCTGAGCATTTTTGGAATCCTCTACCTCTGGCAGTTCCCACACTTTTGGGCACTGGGATGGATGCTGGACGAAGACTACCGCCGCGGCGGTTTTAAGATGCTTCCCACCGGAAAAAAGGATACCGGTACGGCAGTGCTGATCATTTCCTACACGCTCTGGATGCTGCTGGTGTCCGTTATACCGGTTTTTGGTTTTACGGGGCGGCTTACCTTGTCGGTCCCCGCTGCCGTCCTCATTTTTGCCATGGGACTGGTGATGCTCTGGTTTGCCCTGCGTCTTTACTCGCACCGCGACCGGCAATCCGCCCGCAACCTGATGCTGAGCAGCGTTACTTATATCAGCCTTATTCAAATCGTCTATGTTGCTGACGCCCTATTGACATGAAAGAAGACTTTACCGATCAACCCCTGGCCCGGAAACAGGAACGCGCCAAGAAAATGATGCTGTGGTTCGGCATCGTAAGCCTGCTGATGACCTTCGCGGGCTGGACCAGTGCCTACATCGTAAGCAGTACCCGAGAGGACTGGTTGCAGGATTTCCGCCTGCCGGGCGCTTTCTGGATCAGTACGGCCATGATCCTCAGCAGCAGCCTCACCTACTGGTTGGCGGTCCGTTCGGTGCGGGCAGGGCAGCAACGCAACGGCAGCCTGCTGCTCGGGATTACCCTGGCCCTGGGGATTGCGTTCATCGCTTCTCAGTTTGCCGGGTTCTCGCAGATGATCGACTACGGCTACTATTTTACGGGCCCTACCAGCAGCATTACCCTCTCCTACGTATACCTGATCGCCATGGTGCATATTGCGCATGTTGCGGCCGGCCTGATCTCCCTGCTGGTGGTCTTTATCAACCAAACGAAGGGCCGCTACGCCCCGGATCGAATGCTGGGGATGGAACTCGGCGCCACCTTCTGGCACTTCGTTGATTTCCTTTGGCTTTACCTGATGCTGTTTTTTTATTTCTACCAGTAGGACGGACATAGGCCGGATTGGAAATCCGAATACAAGGAGAGTTATGCAGTGATCCTGGGGTATTCGTTTTAAGGAACGGAAGTAGGGGAAGAATTCGGAAAACTAGCTCCGGATTCTTGGATTTGGTGGGTGAATTAACTTATTTTTGCTAAAATTATCCTAACACCCAACTAGTACATATGGATTCTACGGTAGCAACCGGGACGGAAGGCAAAGTATGGGGAGGCGGCAATCGCCCGCTGGGCGCGAGTTACGGGAAACTCATGATGTGGTTCTTCATCGTTTCCGACGCCCTGACTTTTTCCGGATTCCTGGCATCTTACGGCTTTTCAAGGTTTAAATTCATCGAAACCTGGCCGATCGCCGACGAGGTATTTACGCACGTTCCGTTTTTTCACGGGAATTACCCGATGTACTATGTGGCGTTCATGACCTTTATCCTCATCATGTCTTCGGTAACCATGGTACTGGCTGTGGATGCCGGCCACCGATTGATGAAAAACCGGGTGATCCTGTACATGTTCCTGACCATTATAGGCGGTGCCATCTTCGTGGGATCACAGGCCTGGGAATGGGCCACGTTTATCCGTGGGGATTACGGAGCCGTGGAAACCCGCGGGGGCCGTATCCTGCAATTCGTTAAAGCCGATACCGGAGAGCGGGCGGCACTTTCCGAATTTGCCGCAACCTTGCCGGAAGCCCGTACCGAACACGACCGCGACAACGGCTTGTGGTTTGAGTCGGAAGGCAGCCTGCCGAGCTATTCGGTAGCCGAAGTGACCGAGGGCCTGCGTGCCAACCCGAATATCCTGATCCGTACGGAAACCATAACCGACGACGGGGAAAAGACCGTGCTGAACCGTCAGGAGTCGCTTGAAAAAATCAAAGATGCCAGGCTGGTGGTGGAAGGGGCCAACCTGATCCGCAACGAATACGGAAGCCGCTTGTTTGCAGACTTCTTCTTCTTTATCACAGGGTTCCACGGATTCCACGTTTTCTCCGGGGTTGTGATCAATATCATCATCTTCTTTAATGTGATCCTGGGCACCTACGAGCGCAGGGGGCATTATGAGATGGTGGAGAAAGTGGGGCTGTACTGGCACTTTGTAGACCTGGTCTGGGTCTTTGTATTCACCTTCTTCTACCTGG
>JBNKHB010000369.1:0-2220 GCA_050290125.1 Robiginitalea sp. | reverse complement strand
GCACCATTGGTTGTGCACGTCATTCTCCGCTCGGCAGCCGGGCAGGATATCCGATTTAAAGTTGGGAAAGGTCTTATATTAGCTTGATAACGGGCCCTTTTCCCATTAGAAAACCGATCACACAGCAACCTGTATACCTTCGCAGCAAGTTTGGCGACCCCGGATCATTGATAAAACAAAAAAGAGGGCCGGAGCCCTCTTTTTCTGCTTTGCAAATGTGCTGTTTCCTTAGGAGAAACGGATCAGCTTAAGCGATGTATGACGTCGCATGCTCTTCCAACTGTCATGGCGTGAAAAAAGTTTCTCGATGTTATTGGAACGCTCTCCGTTATGATTTTTTGAATGACTCATGGTTAACTGTCTTTAAAAAGGTGACGAAAGCAATAGGCTTCCATATTTTCACCTGCTCCTTAGACGAAATAAGTCACGAATTGTTGCATTCCTTAAGAGGAGTTTAACTATAATGGAAGTTCGTTAACAGTGCGTTGGGAAATTCCATTCAAGCTGATCCTAACTTCCTCCCGACCAGAGTTATTTAATCCCTCTAAGCAACTCCGTTAGCTGTCCACTTTCCCCTCGTTCCCAAGCAAATGCTCTCAGGCTTGCCAGTATCCTTTTAGCCATACGGGCCGTATACGGATTGGGATCCGAAGCGCTTTTCTGTAAGGCTTCGATTTCCGCCTCCCACCAGGGATACCGCTTGGCTTTGTGCGCATCCTTTTCCAGTTTCCGATAATACTGCTGCAGGCGCTGCACCTCTTCCTCCAGGGTCCGGGCCCGCTGTCTTTTCTGATCCGCATAGGCGGGCCTGGTTTCGATGGATCCGAGCCTTTGGGCAATGCTGTCCAGCCCAAAATGATCGGCCAGGGTATTCAGGATCCTGGAATACGAGGCGTGGGCGCGGACCAGTTGATTTTCCGCTTCCAGCATTCTGGCTTCCGTGTAGAAATCTTCATAGATCCCTTGCCATTCATCCCGTTCCAATTGGACCAGCCCTTGCTTTTGCGCCTCCAGTTCCAGCCAGTGGAATGCCAGCAGCATCTGATCCTGTGAAGGCCAGCGATGGCCCATGTCGTATTCGAACAAGGCATTGGATATGCCAAGCTTGTTGAGCCATCCGCTGTTCCGGACCAATTCGCCGTAATTGAAATCCTCGTTGCCCACCAGGCCCACATAAGAATAGGATTCCCCGGAAGCAGGCAGTTGTGTGCCGTTACCTGAAAAACCGGCGCCACAGGCCACGACTCCCTGGATCTGGCCGGTCAGGTCGGCGATGGCGGACGCCAGGCGGGCCCCGCCGGAAAACCCGGCCGTGTAGATGCGCTTCGGGTCAATCGAAAACTCCGGGAGCACCTGATCGAATAATCTGCCGGCAATCTGGAAGTTTTGGTCATAGGGGCCATTTCTGGAATTGTTGGAACATACCAGTACGTAATTGTACCGCTCCGCCGCTTTGATGAATCCCCGGATACCCTGGCGGCCTCTGGCCGCAGGGTCAAAGATGAATACAACGGGTGACGGTTCATTTTCCCGATACGCCGTCGGCAGGTAGAGGGCAAAGGACTCCCCGGGTTGTGCGGTGACCACAACACTGTCGATTACCACTCCCAAAGGATAGGGATCCGCTTGCGCAAAGAGCAGCGAAGGGGTTGCAAAGGCCAGCAAGAGAAGATATTTGCACGAATTCATAAAAGTGGTTAAAAACCGGGTGCAGTTCCCCCTGTCAATTTATCCTTTTTATTCAAATGCCCGTATGGGCAAATTCCACTATTAGATGAAGAGGGTGGGTATTTGGGCGCAAATAACACTATCTTTTAGGGTGAACAGCGTTTGAAGCGTATCCCTGGGCGGCAGCTCATTTCGTGAATCAAAATCAGCTTATGAAAACTATTGCATCGAGATTTGACCTGTCTGGCAAGGTAGCTATTGTCACGGGCTCCAGTAAGGGTATCGGCAGGTCCATTGCGCAGGGCCTGGCCGAAAACGGGGCGTGGGTGGTAGTGAGCAGCCGAAAGCAGGATGCCGTTGACGCTGTTGCCGGTAGTTTCAATGAGTCCGGCCTCCAGGCGGTGGGCATTGCATGCCATGTCGGGGATCCGGAGGCGCGCCAAAACCTGGTAACCAAAACGATTGAGGAATACGGGCGGATCGACATCCTGGTGAACAATGCCGCGATCAACCCGTACTTTGGTCCGCTTGAGGAGGGAGACGATGGGATAT
>JBNKHB010000368.1:0-2226 GCA_050290125.1 Robiginitalea sp. | reverse complement strand
CAGATCGTTCACCGCCTCAACGCGCTGCTTGAGCCGGGCTAATTGCTTCAGCGGGATCTCCTGCTGCGGCCAGGTCACCTCATCCTGGTCCATTTCCAGTACCCGCTCATCCCGGATTCCGTCGTTGGGGTCGCGGATAATGATGTGTACCTGCGCCCCGTGGGCCAGCAGGTTACGCGCCAGACGCAGGGTCACGTCATAGGCGTATTCGTCTTCGGAGATCATGTGCTCGCCGTATTGGGTCATGGCGCCCGGGTCCGGACCGCCATGGCCGGAAACCAGGTAGAACACCGTGCCCTCCAGTCGTGAACTCTCAGGCCGGACCTCGGCATAACGCTCCCCGAATATATCGTAACGCGCAAAGCTCGTCGTTACTTTCTCTTCCTTGGGCTGATTGTCTTCCGGCAGTCGGTTGTCTTCGGGTGGGAGGCTAAGATCCGGCGGAAGGCTGTCTTCCGACTGGCGGCTGACTTCCGGCTGAGGTCCCACTGAAGAAACACTGTCCGCACTTTTTAACGGGATCAGGTAGGTGGCGCCGGCATAGAGCTGGAAGCCTTCTCCCAGGTGGGTTTCATTCAAGGCGATAAAATCCTCAATGGATGCGGAGGGGTCTGCACCATGCTTGCGGAGCAGCGAAAAGGCCCCGTCACCCGGCTGGGCAACAACCTGCAACAAACTGTCCTGGGCCCGGACAGGGCTTCCGTACAGCAACAGGAAAAGGCAACTTAGTAAGCAGATCGCACTGCGCATGGTCCAATAGCTTGTACAAAGATTATCAAAAATGTTGCCGAAATGCAAAGAATCCGATGCCGGGATAAACGTTTAGTGCCGCCGGTAGTAATCGCGGACCACGCGTTCGGCAGGCTTGTTCTGAGGGGTAAAGCGATTGTCGTCCGGGCCACCGGACAGCGGGTGCTGGATGAACCACTTCCACAGGAAACCGCCTGCAAACCAGGGCTCGCCCCAGAATTCCTCAAACAGCGCCTCCTTGGCACGGGCCTGGGCCTGCAGGTTCACGCGCTGGTTATCGCGGTCCACCAACCAGGGTTTTTGCGCGGTATAATCCATGCTGCGGTACCCGTATTCCGTGAAGAGTATAGGCCGGCCAAGTTCCCTGGACAGGTCGTGGATCTCCTCTTTCCAGCGTTGCCAGCCCAGTCGCATCTCCTCCACGCTCGGGTTACGGGCCTCCGATAAGGGAAAATAAGCGTCGATGCCGATATAATCCAATTGCTTCCAGAACGGGGTGCGTGTGTATTCGTCCCAGTTGGCGGCATAGGTGAGCTTGCCGTCGTAAACCTCCCGGATTTTTGCGATCAATTCCGTCCAGTACTGCGGGCGGGCCTTTACGAATTCCTCCAGTTCCGTGCCGATACAAAAGATATCGGTCCCGGCTTCCTGGGCCAGGGCAGCATAATTTATGATGAACGCCGAATAAGAAGCCTCCAGCTTCTGCCAGTCTTCCTCGCTTTTCATCTCCATGTCTCCGGTAAAGAGTCCCCGCCAGATCCAGAGCTGGGGTTTGAGCATGACCCGTATCCCGTTGCGCTGCAGCATTTCGATGTATTGCCCTGCGCCCGTCTTGGTCTCCCCGAACCACTGGCGATCCGTATCGAAGATGATCTCGGGGGAATCGGGTTCGCGAATAAAGCCAAAAGGCATCACCGCCGCAAAGTCCGCATGGATGGCCAGCACCGCATTCACATGGCTCTGGCTGGCCGCTTCCCTGGATCCCACAAAGCTTACCCCGTTGATCTTTTCAACGGGCGCCGCCGCACAGGAGATCAGGAGCAGGAATAGAAAATATACACCGAAAGTCCTCATGCCGTACTAATTGGATCGAAGATAGGAATTAATGAAGATTTAATCCCTGGAGCATTTGTTATGTTCGTAACTTTCAGACGACTGAGTGTTCAATCAGCTCGCAAACCATGCACATTGTCATTATCGGAAACGGCATATCCGGGATTACGGCCGCCCGGCATATCCGCAAGCATTCCGATTACCGGATCACGGTAATCTCGGCCGAATCGGAGTACTTTTTTTCACGGACCGCCCTGATGTATGTCTATATGGGGCACCTCACCTTCCGGCAAACCGAACCCTATGAACCGGGATTCTGGGCAAAAAACCGAATTGCGCTGAAAAGCGGCTATGTGGAGCGGGTGGAGCCCGAATCCAAGTCGATTTTGCTACGCGACGGGCAGTCGATGGCGTACGATAAGC
>JBNKHB010000367.1:0-2203 GCA_050290125.1 Robiginitalea sp. | reverse complement strand
TCCATACATGAATAAAGTTAAGCTTGACGAAATCGACCATCAGATATTGGATATGCTGATCGATAATACCCGAACTCCCTTTACCGATATTGCCAAGAAATTGTTGATATCTGCGGGCACGGTGCATGTGCGCGTAAAGAAAATGGAGGAAGCTGGTATTATCAAGGGAAGTTCGCTCACCCTGGATTACGTAAAGCTCGGGTATGCTTTTATCGCCTATGTGGGGATCTTTCTGGAGAAAACCCACCAGACCAAATTCGTGCTGGAGCGGCTCACCCAGATCCCAAACGTCACGGTGGCCCACATCACTACCGGGAAATTCAACATCTTCTGCAAGATCCGCGCTAAGGACACCAACCACGCCAAGAATATCATCTTTAAGATTGACGATATTGAGGGCATCAGCCGGACCGAGACCATGATTTCCCTGGAAGAAAGCATCAACGACAAGAAGCGTCTGATGCACACCATTTTTAACGAGCTCTGATACCGGGAGAAAAAACCGGTCCTTTCCTATGAAACTGTCCCAACTGCAAGCCGGGGACTGCCCGCCCTTCTATCAGACCTATCTGGACACGCTTAAACCCGGGGTAGAACTGCTGGAATACCTGGAAAATCAGCATACCAATTTCCCGGCCTTCCTCAATAGTATTCCGGAAGACAAATTGGGATATCGCTATGCCGCGGACAAGTGGACCGTTGCCGAAGTGCTGGTCCATATAATGGATGCGGAAAGGGTTTTTCAGTATCGCGCCCTGCGGTTCGGAAGAAAGGATGAAACCCCGTTGCCGGGCTTTGATCAGGATCCCTGGGTGGTGCACAGCAGGGCGAATTCCTGGGATACAGCGCAGATTTTGGAAGAGTACCGGGCGGTGCGCGCCGCAACCCTGTCGCTGTTCAGTCAATTCAACGAAGAGGATTTAAGGTGGAAGGGGACTGCCAGCGGGTACCCGGTGAGCCTTGGCGCCGTTGGCTTTATCATATGCGGACATCAGCGGCATCACCGCAATATCCTGCGTTCCCGTTACCTGGACCGGTAAGCTTATTCTTCCAGGCTCAGGTCCGTTTCATACGAACCGTCGTACTCGCCGTCCAGCCCGTCGATATCACTGGTCGCAACCATGTCCTCCTCTGCTTCTGCCTCTGCAGTTTCAAAATGGGACATCAGGTAGGTGAGGTGCTGCCCGATCTTCACCAGGTACAGCGCTTCCGATGTGGGTAACTCCACGGCTTCCACCCATTCTCCACGGGCATTTTTAAAGGCGATGATGTCCTCATCCCCATACCCCTGCGGATACTTCCCCAGGAGGGCCGAAGCCAGCTCCGGGGTGAGCTTTTTGTAGTCGATGATAATGCGTTTCATAGTGTGTGGTTGGTCCATAGGCCTTGCGGCCGGTTACTTGTTACCACCGAATCTAAATTTTTTTAAAACGCGCTGAGGAAAAGAGTTGTGAAGCGCCGGGGAAAGTAGGTAAACCGTTTATTCCCTGTAGTATTCGAAGGCGCGGGCTATGCTGTCATCCGATGCCCGGCAATTGTAAACGGCCTTGCCTACTGCCTCCAGCAAGGTGAAAAGGACGGCGCCCTTTACGTTCTTTTTGTCGTGGATCAACAACCGACATATGGCCTGTTGCTGGGCTGCGGAGATGTCCACCTTAGGGAAATGCCTCAGGAATACCTCTTTGATACGGTCGCAGGCTGCGTGGGGCAGTCCGCAATGTTCAACCGACAGGAAAGCTTCCAGGATCATGCCCACGGCGATGGCCTCCCCGTGCAAAAGGGACGGCGCATCCTGCGCGGAGAGAAAATAGGATTCCACCGCATGCCCCAGCGTATGGCCGAAATTCAGGACTTTTCGCAGTCCCTGTTCGGTGGGGTCCTCCAGCACCACTTCGTTCTTGATGGCCACGGAGTGGTATATGCGTTCGGGGCTTGGGTCCGGGGCCTCCAATAAACTTAATTGCTCCCAATAGGCCGCATCCCGGATCAGGCCGTGTTTCAGCATCTCGGCAAAGCCGCTGCGGAGTTCGCGCTCCGGCAGCGTTTTCAAATACTCCGGGCAGACCAGTACCATTTCCGGCTGTTCGATCACGCCCACCTGGTTCTTTAAACTTCCCAGGTCCACTCCGGTCTTTCCGCCCACCGAGGCGTCCACCATGGAGAGCAGGGTAGTGGGGATGTTCACAAAGGCGATCCCCCGCTG
>JBNKHB010000366.1:0-2241 GCA_050290125.1 Robiginitalea sp. | reverse complement strand
ATAAAACCGTGCTGATCGTAACGGATTGCCAGGCGGTCCATGGATGCCGCTGGTGCGGCTATTGGATCGTGTGACGGACGAATCGAAATTATTGATTCTACGGGAATATGCTCATCGTAGATAATGCTGCAACGCACAATCAGGGTATCCGACCGGATGATGTAATATGTAGAGGCGAAAATATGCCAGACAAAAAGTACAATTGCCCAATTGATTGCAAGCCCCAACCACAAACGATTATAGGCGGTATGTAAAATGGAAGGAACAAGGATCGCTGCGAGAATAATAACCAGGACCGGTCCGATCCTACTTCGATATACTTTTTCCAAGGCTACTTTAATTGGGCAACGCGGCCTTCAGTACCAATGACTCATGTTAATCAACTGTATTTAAAAGTAACGATTCCTGAGGATACCGGCGGTGAACTTCAGAAAGTTCCTATTTTTAGGTCGTACTTATTCCATTCGGATGCTCGCACCTATCGGAATCCTGACGATTCTCCTCCTGCTTTACCTGATCATGAGTAAGCGGTTGTCGGCCATTGTAGCCCTTATTCTGGTGCCCGTTTGCACCGCTTTGATCGGGGGCTTTGGCACGGAGATATTTCAGTTCATGACCGAAGGGATCCGCACCATAGCCCCTACCGGGGTCATGTTTGTCTTTGCCATCCTGTTCTTCGGGATCCTCACCGATGCCGGCACTTTCCGTCCGATCATTGACCGCCTCCTGAGGCTGGCTGGAAAGGATCCGGCCCGGATTGCGGTGGCCACGGCCTTGCTCGCCATGATCGTCCACCTGGACGGCTCCGGGGCGGTTACCTTCCTGGTTACGGTCCCTGCATTTCTGCCCATGTACGACGCACTGAACATGCGCCGCAGCACACTGGCCACCCTGGTAGCCCTGGCGGCCGGCACCATGAATATCCTACCCTGGGGCGGACCCACCATCCGGGCGGCATCCGCACTGGACGTCCCGGTAACCGAACTCTTCAATCCGCTGGCCGTGCCCGTAGGTGTCGGGCTGCTATTTGTCCTGGCCCTGGCCTATCGTATGGGCCGGAAAGAAAGGGATCAAAACGGGGATGCCGATCCGTCCGCGGTCACCGAAACCCGGGAAGCGAACACGGATACTTCGAATGAACGCCCGCGCTTGTTTTGGTTCAACATTGCACTCATTCTGCTGGCGGTGGTAGCGCTGATTTCGGGTTTTATGCCGCCGCATGTGGTATTTATCCTGGCCTTTGCCATTGCGGCCACCGTTAATTACCCGAACCTGTCCCAGCAGGCGGATCGCATCAATGCCCACGCCAAGGCAGCCCTGCTGATGGCAGGAATATTGTTTGCGGCCGGTTGTTTTACGGGCATTCTGAAAGGTTCCGGGATGATCGATGCCATGGCCGAGGGCGCGGTTTCCGTCATCCCTTCCTGGGTAGGGAACCACCTGGCGGTGATCACCGGGCTGGCATCCATGCCCGCGAGCCTGCTGTTCGATCCCGATTCCTTTTACTTCGGGATCCTTCCACTGCTGGCCACCACAGCCACCCATTTTAACGGAGAAGCCATCGAAGTGGGGCGAGCGGCCATTATGGGCCAGATGACCACCGGCTTTCCGGTGAGCCCGCTGACCGGTTCCACCTATTTACTGGTGGGCCTTACCGGCGTGGATCTGGGCGACCACCAACGCAAGACCATCCCATATGCCTTCCTGGTGACCCTGATCATCCTTATCGTTTCATTGCTAATCGGGGCGATATCGCTGTAAGTCATGGAGACCATCAGAATTGGAAGCGGAGCGGGATATAGCGGGGATCGGTTGGAACCCGCCCTGGAACTCCTCGAACGGGTGCCGTTGGACTATATGGCCTTTGAATGCCTGGCCGAACGCACCATTGCGCTTGCACAGACGGAAAAGCAACACGATCCCGGCAGGGGGTATAACCCGCTCCTCGAATACCGGATGGAGCGCGTACTGCCGATCGCACACGAGAAAGGGGTCCGGATCCTCACAAATATGGGGGCGGCCAACCCGGAAGCAGCGCTCGGGCGCGTTGCCCAATTAGCGCGCAGCCAGCGGCTGAAAGGCCTTAAGATTGCAGCCGTGGTAGGAGATGATGTACGCTACCTGCTGGATGCGCACCCGGACCTGAAACTATTGGAGACCGGGGCAACAGTTGATTCGTTAGGGGATCGGATCATCTCGGCAAACGCATACCTGGGAGCCGGTCCCATGGTAAAAGCCCTC
>JBNKHB010000365.1:0-2243 GCA_050290125.1 Robiginitalea sp. | reverse complement strand
CAGCAGCCAAGCAACGCTAGGAGCAAGCAGAAGCCAGCCACGGCAAGCAGGCGGCGAGGCACACAGACTTGGTTTGGAGTGAGGCAGCCTGTGGAAAGTGGAGCAGAGGAGCAGCAGCTTGCAGGTGGTGCCCATGGAGGATATCAACCTTCATTTCACCGGGGATTTTGCCGCAGTTGAAAAGGCCAACAACCTGCTTGCGGCCCTGATTGACAATAATATCCAGTCAAGAAAGGAAAATCTCAACATTGATCCGCGTACGGTTGAATGGAAAAGAGTAATGGACATGAATGACCGGTCATTGCGGAATATGGTTTCCGGAATGGGGGGAAAACCCGGTGGTATCATGCGAGAGACGGGATTTAACATAACTGCTGCGTCCGAGATCATGGCAATCCTGTGCCTGGCCAGGGATATGGATGACCTGAAGGAAAAGATGGGGAATATCTACATTGGCGACACCTATGACGGGGAAGCAGTATTCGCACGTGATCTCAAGGCGGAGGGGGCCATGGCCATCCTGCTCAAGGATGCCATCAAGCCGAATCTTGTCCAGACCCTGGAAGGAAATCCTGCCATTATCCATGGCGGCCCGTTTGCAAATATCGCACAGGGTACGAATTCGGTGATTGCCACTAAAATGGGCATGTCGCTGACGGATTTTGTGGTCACCGAGGCGGGATTCGGGGCGGACCTGGGGGCAGAGAAATTCCTGAACATTAAGTGCGGGTACAGCGGCATTACTCCACATGCCATGGTACTTGTGGCTACGATCCGTGCCTTGAAATATCACGGCGGACAGGCACTCGCCGAATTGAAGGAGCCAAATACGGTTGCCCTTGTAAAGGGGCTGGCCAACCTGGAGAAACATGTGGATAATATCCGCACGTACGGACTCCCGGCGGTTGTTTCACTCAATCGCTTTATTACTGACAGCCAGGATGAGATTGATATCCTGATTAACTGGTGTAATAAGCAAAAGATCCGCGTAGCCGTATGTGAGGGCTGGGAAAAAGGGGGCGAAGGTGCCGTGGAGCTGGCTGAACTGGTGGCTGCGGAGGCGGAGAATTTCAGCGGACGTTACAAGCCGTTATACCAGTGGGAATGGCCCGTCAAAGATAAGATTGATGCTATTTGCCGAAAGATATATGGCGCTCGTGACATCGAATACCTTCCGAAAGCCCGTCAGAACCTGCGGAAGATTGAACGACTTGGATTGAGTGACAAGCCGGTATGTATTGCCAAGACTCAGAACTCTTTCAGCGATGATCCCAAAATGCTGGGCAGGCCGCAGAACTTTACGATTACGGTGCGTGAGATTGAGATTGCATCCGGTGCCGGATTCTCTATCCCGATAACCGGAAACATGCTTCGGATGCCCGGGCTTCCTGCGGCGCCGGCTGCTACAGGCATGGATATATCCAATGACGGTACCATAACCGGACTCTCCTGATGGCCCGTCATTCTGTGGCACCGACAACGCTGATTCGCAGCCATTCTCCAGGCTCCAGGGAAAGAGATTTACTGGCGCGTGAAGAACCTCTTGAGATCAGGCTTGATTATGGCCCGGAGAATGACCGTCAGCAGGTGCGTCTCGCGGTCACGATGCGTACTCCCGGTGATGACGCAGATCTCGCCGCCGGATTCCTTTTCACCGAAGGGATCATCAGCCGGCCCGCGGACCTGGTCAGAATACGTTATTGTGATAATGTAAAGGAAGAGGAAAAAGAGAATGTGATCAGAGCCTTCCTGGCAAGTGACCTGCAATTTGATATTCAGGTACTGCAACGGAATTTCTATACTTCATCAAGTTGCGGGGTCTGCGGAAAAAGCAGCATTGAATCTGTGGAAGTGCACTGCGAAAAAATCGGAGGGGCGTTCAGGGTGGAGGATAAAATTATCCTTAAAGGCCCGGGCCTGCTGCGTGATGCCCAGCAGGTATTTGATCATACAGGCGGTCTGCATGCGGCAGGGCTTATCAGTGCGGAAGGAGAATTGCTTGCGATGAAGGAGGATGTTGGACGGCACAATGCCCTGGATAAACTGATCGGTGCCGAGTGGTTTAATGCTGACCGGTTTGCTTCCGGGTTCGTTGTGTTGAGTGGCAGGGCAAGTTTTGAGCTTGTTCAAAAAGCGGTGATGGCAGGTTATTCGACAATTGTTGCCTTAGGCGCGCCGAGTAGTTTAGCCATTAAAACCGCAAATCAGTTTGACGTGATGTTGATAGGATTTGCGAAGAATAA
>JBNKHB010000364.1:0-2244 GCA_050290125.1 Robiginitalea sp. | reverse complement strand
AGTGGAAGTAGCCTCATCCAAAGACCAGAATTACAACTACATCCCAAAAGGATATTCGGTGCCCAAGGACCTGGATTACCTGCACCTGACTTCCAACAATACCATCTTCGGCACCCAGTTCAAGGAGTTCCCGGAGGTGCAGATCCCTTTGGTTGCGGACATGAGTTCGGACATTTTTTCCAGGACGGTGGATTTTTCCAGCTTTGACCTCATCTATGCGGGCGCCCAAAAGAATATGGGCCCGGCCGGTACCACCCTGGTAGTGGTCAAAAAGGAAATTCTGGGCAATGTCAGCCGCAAGATCCCCTCTATGCTGGATTATCAGGTCCACATTGCCAAGGACAGTATGTTTAATACCCCTCCGGTGTTTGCGGTATATACCTCCATGCTCACCCTGGAGTGGCTCAAGGCCCAGGGCGGGATTGCCGCGATAGAGGAGGTTAACGAGAAGAAAGCGAAGTTGCTTTACTCAGAGATTGATCTGAATCCCCTGTTTCAGGGGTTTGCGGCTACGGAAGATCGTTCGGTGATGAACGCGACCTTTACCCTTACCGAGCCCAAGCTCAAGGATACTTTTGACAAGATGTGGAAAGATGCGGGCATCAACGGCCTGAACGGGCACCGTTCCGTCGGCGGTTACCGGGCTTCCATGTATAACGCCCTGCCGATGGAGAGCGTGGGCGTGCTGGTAGATATCATGAGCGACCTGGAGCGGAAAGGTTAACAAAAACATCCATAGAATGCGTGTATTGGCAAACGACGGCCTGTCCGAGGCCGGGATTGAAGTGCTGGAGGAGGCCGGGTACGAAGTACTCACCACCCATGTGGCACAGGAACAACTCATTCCCTTTATCAACCGGGAAAAGATCGGCGCCCTGGTGGTGCGCTCCGCCACCCAGGTCCCCAAGGAGGTGGTGGACCAGTGTCCGGATCTCAAGCTAATCGGACGTGCCGGAGTGGGCATGGATAATATCGATGTGGCCTATGCGCGTAAAAAAGGACTGCATGTGGTGAACACCCCTGCGGCCTCTGCGGACTCGGTTGCCGAACTGGTATTTGCCCATTTGTTCGGAGGGGTGCGGTTCCTTCATGAAGCCAACCGCAATATGCCGCTGGAAGGCGACCAGCATTTCAAGGGACTTAAAAAGAGCTATTCAAAGGGGCGTGAGCTGAAAGGCAAGACCCTCGGCATCATTGGCATGGGTAAGATCGGCCGCTCCGTGGCGCGCATTGCGCTGGGAATCGGGATGAAGGTGCTCTTCTACGATATGCTGGCCGAAACCGCAACGGTGCATTTGACCTTCGCCGATGGCCGCAGCCTGGATTTTGAACTCACCGGCAGCCCCATGGAGACGCTCCTCAAGGAAGCCGATTTCATAACCTTGCACGTTCCAGCCCAGGACAAACCCGTGATCGGCTCCAGGGAGTTGGAATTGATGAAGGAAGGCGCAGCTCTGGTAAATACTTCCAGGGGTGGCGTTGTGGATGAAGAGGCCTTGCTGGAAGCCCTTGAATCGGAGCGGATCCGGTTTGCAGGCCTGGATGTGTTTGCATCGGAGCCCAGTCCGGAAGTTCAGTTGCTCATGCAACCCAAATTATCGCTCAGCCCGCATATCGGAGCTTCTACCCTGGAGGCCCAGGAACGCATCGGTACCGAGATGGCCCGGCAGATCATCGAGTTGCTGAAAAAATAGGCGGCAAGCCCCGGCCAGCCGGCAACTTTTCGTATCTTCTACCCTCTTAACACTAAACACTATACCTATGTCCGGATTACTCGAATTACTTAACAGTTCCATGGGGCGCCAAATGATCGAAGGCGTCTCCCGCGAAACGGGACAACCCGAAAATAAGACGGCAGACGTACTGAGCATGGCATTGCCACTGCTTATGGGCGCCATGAAAAAGAATGCCTCCACGCCAGACGGGGCAGCAGGACTTATGAGCGCACTTTCCTCCAAACACAGCGGGGGCATTCTGGATGACCTCGGAGGTCTTTTCGGAGGCGGAGTGGACTCCAGCGTTAAACAGGATGGTATGGGCATTTTGGGACACGTCCTGGGATCGCGGCAACCGGCCGTAGAAAATGCCCTGAGCCAGAAATCCGGTATGGACCCCTCCTCTATCGCCCAAATCCTGCAAATTGCTGCACCTATCGTGATGGGTTTCCTGGGGAGGCAGCGGGCGCAAAGCAATGTTTCTGACGCAAATGGGCTCAACACCTTGCTGGGCAGCATGCTGGGCGGA
>JBNKHB010000363.1:0-2301 GCA_050290125.1 Robiginitalea sp. | reverse complement strand
ACCATCATGATCCGTGCAGGCTACAGCGCCAACGCTTCCCTGACACTGGAGAAAAAGGACAGCATCATGGTGATCCCCGAGGCACTGCTGCAGTTCGACAACGAATCGGACGAGCCCTATGTGGAAGTGGCTACCGGGGATCAGCAATTTGAACGGCGCGATGTGGAGATCGGGATATCGGACGGTGTGAACGTGGAGATCGTTTCGGGCCTGGAAATGGAAGACGAAGTGAAGATCTGGAACAAAACCGAACCGATCAAGCGCGGCGAAGAGGACGAGGAGGAAGAGGAAAGCGCAGATTAAGGCTGACAATAAGGATCCGACACGCAGCGATTATTAAACATCAAAAAACGACACATGAAACTTAGATTTCTAACGGCTTGTTTCCTCCTCATCGCCGGGGTAATGAGCGGACAACTCCGCAAATGGACGCTGGAAGAATGCGTAACCTATGCGGTGGAGAACAACCTGACCATTCAGCAATTTCAACTGGACCTGGAAAACGCCCTGATCGACCATTCGGACGCCGTAGGGGCTATGCTGCCCTCTTTGAACGGGCAGATCCAGACCGGGCGTAACACGGGGTTCGCCATTGACCCGTCCACCAACGCCCCTACCACAGAAGGCATCACAACGGCAAGTGCCAATATTACATCAACGGTCATGCTTTTTGACGGGCTCCGGAATGTCAACACCATTCAGCGGGCCAAGATGAACGCCCTGTCCAACCAGTATCGCCTGAAAGACCTGGTGGACGACATCCGGCTGAACGTGGCGAATGCCTATCTGCAAGTGCTCTCCAATAAGGAATCCCTTAAGACCTTCCGCGCCCAGTATGCGGTAACGGAACAGGACCTGAAACGGACCGAGGAGCAGGTGGATGCCGGGGTATTGCCGCGGGGCGACCTGTTGGAGATCCAGGCAACCGCTGCCAACCAGGAGCAACAGATCGTCAATGGGGTGAACCAGGTGTTGCTCTCCCGGATCATCCTGGCGCAGCTGCTGCAGATCACCGATTACGAGAATTTTGATATTGCGGACGAGGACTTTGACGTACCGCCCTCGGATATCCTGGATAATTCCGCAAGGACCATTTACGAGAAGGCACTGACCTTTCGCAACGATATCGCTTTTTCGCGGGCCGGAGTAGATCTTGCGGAGCAGGACCTGAAGATCGCCAAAGGGGCTTATTTACCTACCCTCGGTGGCTTCTTTAACTACAATACGCGGTATTCCAGCAATACCCTGCTTCCCACGGCCGTTCCCGGGGAATTCTTCAGCCCGAACTTCTCGGATCAGCTGTGGATCCTCGACGGGATTTCTTACGGCGCACAACTGAACGTCCCCATTTTCAATGGCTTCAGCACGCGGAACAACGTAAAGCGCGCCAAGATAGACGTGAAGCGGGCGGAATTGCAATTGGAACAGGACAAGCTGGCCCTGGAATCCGACATCAATACGGCCTACCTGGACGTACAGAGTTCGGCCAAATCCTATGAGGCCGCCCAGCGGACGGCCGAGGCTCGCAGGCTGGCCTACGACTACGCAAAGGAGCGCTATGAGGTGGGCCTGATGAACGCTTTTGATTTCAGCCAGGCGCAAGCCCGTGTGGACAATGCGGAAGCAGAAGTGATCCGCACCAAATACGATTATATTTTCCGGATCAAGGTCCTGGAGTTCTACTTCGGGATCCCGATCTCGCTGGATTAAGATTTGACTGTTAGTTATTAGGTTGGACCTGCGGTTTCCTTGTGAAGTCGCAGGTCCTTATCTTTGCGGGCTATGGCATGGATTCTGAATCTGGAGACCGCTTCTACCAATTGCTCGGTGAGCCTGTACCAGGGAGAGACGCTCAAAGCGCTGCGCGAGGACCGCACCCCGGGTTACTCCCACGGGGAACAGCTGCACCTGTTCATTGACGAGGTGATGGCCACTGCCGGCTGCGACCTGGGGCAACTGCAGGCCGTGGCGGTGAGCAAGGGCCCGGGATCCTACACCGGCCTTCGGATTGGTGTGGCAGCGGCCAAAGGACTTTGCTTTGCCTTGGGGATTCCTCTTATTGCCGTGGCGACCCTGCGGGCCATGGCCGCGGCCGTACGGGTCAACGAGGGAGTGCTGATCCCGATGCTCGATGCCCGGAGGATGGAGGTATACAGCGCGGTGTACGATATGGATTTAAAGCCATTGCGCGATACGCGGGCCGAGGTATTGACCCCGGAGTCTTTCTCGGAATATACGGATGGTTCACAGGTACATTTGCTCGGAAATGGCGCAGAAAAAAGCAGGGAACTGCTTAAGCAC
>JBNKHB010000362.1:0-2329 GCA_050290125.1 Robiginitalea sp. | reverse complement strand
TCTGGAAGTTATCCTCCCGTCTGCCCTGGGCTTTGAATTCGAGGGGCAAGCGCCGCTTAAGAGCGGGATGGAAGTGACTGCGTGGGACGTATCTGCAACCGACGAAACCTGGGGAATGCCCTGGGGCGAGCAGCGAAGCGTCCGCAATCATTACAACGAACTTAGAGTGGAGCTCCGGGAATCGGATACTCCCGGCCGCGCCCTGCGCTTGTATTTCAGGGCCTATGACGACGGCGTGGCCTTCCGCTACGAACTGCTCGCCCAGCAGGAAACCGATACGGTGGTCATCTCCGACGAACTCAGCGAATTTCGCCTGACCGGAGATCATACGGCCTGGTGGATTCCCGGGGATTGGGATATCTACGAACACAAGTACAACACCTCGCGGATCTCGGGCATCGACGCGATCTCCAAACGGGATCACCCGGATCTGGCATCCACCCACATCCCGGAGAATGCGGTGAATACCCCCGTGACCCTTCGGACGGATAGCGGGCTGCATCTGAGCCTGCACGAAGCCGCGCTAACCGATTATGCCGGGATGACGCTGCAAGTGGATACGGCCAGCCTTGTGCTGACCAGCGAGTTGGTGGGCTCCTCCAGGTTTGGCTACAAAGTTAAGCGTGCCCTTCCCTTTAAGACGCCGTGGCGAAGCATCCAGATTTCCGAGGATGCAGCCGGGCTGATTGCCTCCAAGCTGATCGTAAACCTGAATGAGCCCAATGCGATCGGCGACGTAAGCTGGTTCAAGCCTAAAAAGTATAACGGCATTTGGTGGGAAATGCATCTGGGGCTCTCCACCTGGGACATGGAAGCCACCCAGGACATGAACACCTTTTCAACCCTGGGCAACGAACAGACCAGTACCCGGCACGGAGCCACCACCGAAAATACCAAGCGCTATATCGACTTTGCCGCGGCCAACAACCTGGGCGGCGTACTGGTGGAGGGCTGGAATACCGGATGGGACCGCTGGATCGGCTTTGAGGACCGGGAAGGGGTCTTTGATTTTATAACCCCCTATGCCGATTACGACCTGGAAGAAGTGACGCGTTACGCCCGCGAGAAAGGGGTGGAGATCATCATGCACCACGAGACCTCGGCGGCGCCCCGCACCTATGAGCAACAGCTCGATACCGCTTACCGCCTGATGCGCTCCCTGGGGATCCACTCCGTAAAGACCGGTTATGTGGGCCCTATCATCCCGAAAGGAGAACACCATCACGGCCAGTGGATGGTCAACCATTACCGAAAGGTGTTGGAAACCGGGGCCAAGTATCAGGTGGCCATCAATGCCCACGAGCCGATCAAACCCACGGGCATCCGCAGGACCTATCCGAATGCGATTTCGCGGGAAGGGCTGCGGGGACAGGAATTCAATGCCTGGGCTACCGACGGCGGGAATCCTCCGGAACACCTGCCTATTGTGGCTTTTACCCGGATGCTGGCCGGCCCTATTGATTTTACCCCCGGGGCATTTGAAATGACGTTGCCTACCAAACCGGAGAATCAGATCAACACCACCCTGGCCCAGCAACTGGCCTTATATGTAGTCATTTACAGCCCGATCCAGATGGCCTGCGACCTCCCCGAAAATTACGAGGGAATGCCTGCCCTGCAATTCATACGTGATGTGGGTGTAGACTGGGAACAAAGCCTGGTCCTCAACGGGGAAGTCGGGGATTTTGTGACCATCGCGCGGGAAGAGCGCGAGACCGGCAATTGGTTCGTAGGCGGCATCACCGACGAAAATGCCCGCGAATTGACCGTGGATTTCGAATTCCTTGAGGATGGGGTGAAGTACCGGGCTGTATTTTATACGGATGGGGAGGACGCCCACTACCGGGACAACCCAACCGCCCTGGAAATCGAAAGCCTTGAAGTAAGCCGGGGCATGTCGCATACCTTCAGCCTTGCGGAAGGCGGGGGATTTGCCGTCAGCCTCATTCGCACCGAATAGTTTTAACACATATGGCCTCTGCTCCGTTGCCGCAATAAAATCAGCATCTCATGTATGTAAAGAGAACCTATGGCTTTTGGATGACCTTTAACTGGTCCAAATGGCCCTTTATCATCGGCACCCTTTACGGCCTGGCCGTAACTGCCCTGTCCTACTTCCTGGAACTGCCGCTTTACATTCCATGGGGGCCGCTGGGGGTCATCGGTATCGCCGTGGCCTTTTACCTGGGCTTCAAGAACAACAGCTCGTACGACCGGACCTGGGAGGCGCGAAAGATCTGGGGAAGCATCGTCAATAACAGCCGGACGTTCGGTGCCGGGGTCATGGCCTTTGTACAGGGCTCGGATGCCGGGGCCATTCAACGCGAAT
>JBNKHB010000361.1:0-2355 GCA_050290125.1 Robiginitalea sp. | reverse complement strand
GAAGAAAATGCTGGAGAAACTCAAAGTGGAGGACATCCGGCCTTCAAACAGGCGTTACCCCGCCATTATATTTGAGCAGGAACGCGAAGCCGGGGACCAGATCCTTCAGGTGGAAGGCCTTGGCGCCCGCAGCGAAGAAGGGGAGTGGCTGTTCCGAAAAGGGGAGATCAACCTGGCCAAAGGCGACAAAGTTGCCGTAATTTCCAAGGATTCGAGGGCTACCACGGCGTTCTACGAAATTATATCCGGAAACCGCAAGGCGGACGAAGGAACTTTTAACTGGGGGGTTACCACCAGCCAGGCCTATCTGCCGGCTGATAACAGCGACTTCTTTAACCAACCCTTAAGTTTGGTGGACTGGTTGCGGCAATGGGCCAAGACCGAACCCGAAAAGGAAGAAGTATACCTGCGCGGCTTTTTGGGGAAAATGCTTTTTAGCGGGGAGGAAGCCCTGAAAAAGTGCACGGTCCTCTCCGGAGGGGAGAAGGTGCGGTGCATGCTGAGCCGCATGATGATGCTTCGCGCCAACGTCCTGATGCTGGATGAGCCAACCAACCACCTGGACCTGGAAAGTATTACGGCATTCAACAATTCCCTCAAGCAGTTCAAGGGGACTGTACTTTTTACAACGCACGACCATCAGTTTGCTCAGACAGTGGCTAACCGGATCATTGAACTAACACCTGTACATACTATAGACCGGTATTTGACGTTTGATGATTATATGTCCGATCCGGCCATTCGCGAACAGCGCCAAAAGCTGTACAGCGTTCCGGCCTAAGGGTTTCGGACTCCCAAATCTGACAGCAAATGAGAACCTTCCTGCCTGTATGCTGGGTAGGACTATGGTTAGTGGGGAGCTGTAGTACGCCCGAGTCGCCTTCCGAAACGCCACCGCCGTCTCCGGAAAGCATTCCTGTTGATTATACGATAATATTTGAATCTGGTGACGCCTGGAACGCCGCGTATGTAGACTCGGACGGCACGGAGATGACGCGTGTAGACGGTCCCGGCGGTCTGGACGGTACACCCGCGCCTGCCCTTTGGCATCGCGGTACGGAAGGAGTGGGCTATTCGCTTCCCGGCGATTCTTGCCTCTCCCGGGCCGGGTACTTTTCACTGAACGGTTCGCCTGTTGCCGAGGCGGAGGTGCTGACCGGCCTGGACCCGTGTAAGACCGAGGTGCTTTCCCTTGCGCACAAGGGATCCATTATTTTGCTCGGGTTGAAGAATTCAGAGGCCGGTGAAAAAGATCCCCGCTACTTGTTGCGCCGTGTAGAGCTGGGCGGAGGAGCCGCGATTGATCTGGAATTGTCCGCCCTTCCCGTAGACTTGGAAACGGACGGCTCCCGTGTCTTTGTGCTCACCCATGACGAATTGGAGGGAAATGCCACCAGCTTGAAGGTAGCGCGTTTTGCAGACCTTAGTGATACCCTTAGCCTGGATCTGGATGTAGAGGCGCGAACCCTGGCCATGATCGGCAACCAGAGTTTACTGATCGGTTATCCGGAACTCCATACCATCCTGGATACGCAAACCCTGCAGGTACAGGAAACCGTACGCTATCAGGATGGCTTCCAGCCCGGGTTTCTGGAGCAGTCACCTTTTTCCTCGGCCGACGGTTCGCTATTGTTTTACACTTATGCCCGGGAAGAAGGGGATATCGCAGCGCTATATAAAGTGGCCGGCCGGACCGCCGTCCTTTACTTCTTTGAGAATTACCTGAGTCCGGACCAGATCAGCTTCCAGTATGATATCCATGAAGCTACGGCAGTGGGATATGACGAGGAAAACGGGTTGTTGCTGGTTGGATATGCCAAAGCCTCGGCCGGCGGTCTGGGAGGAATCCTCCGTCTGCGCATAGAACCGGATCTGGTTTTTGTGGACCAGTTGGACCTGCCGGGTATCCCGCGGTTGATTTTTTCAGAGTAATTATTCCGTTCTGCCTTTCAGGCGTTGAAATACTTGCTGTCCCAGATGGCGGGATTGAAGTTTTTCCCAAGCGCAAAGCCGTAAAAGATCACCACCGCAGCTATGGACTTGAACATAAAGAAGAAGATGATCCAGAATTCGGCGTTGCCCCCGTTCTTGGTAAACAGGCCGTTCGGAACCAGGAGCGTAACCAGGTAACTGATCAGCAAGACCAGCAGGGTTAAATTCCCGATGTTCCTGAATGGCCAGACTAACCAGCGCCGCAGGGGATGAAGGTCGTTTCCCCATTTGTGGACCAGGTAGAAATAATCATTGCCCATAGGCACGAACACTAAGGGATCGTCTTTGTCTTCGAGTTTGAAGAGGCGGGAAGGGGCAACGATCTTCATCTTTTCCAGGCGGGTATCGTGCAGGGTCTCGAGC
>JBNKHB010000360.1:0-2363 GCA_050290125.1 Robiginitalea sp. | reverse complement strand
GCAAACCCGCAACGGATACCTGTACTTAAACCGATAATAGCATGCCGCAACCCATTCAATTACTTAGCATGAACCTACGGAGGTTGCTCCTGCTCGCCGCGGCAGGGATGGCTTGTTTGGCTGCAAACGGGCAACAGGACGCCCAGTATACGCAGTATATGTACAATACCGTGAGCGTTAACCCGGGGTATGCCGGGTCCCGCGGCCACCTGAGCATAGCCGCGCTCTACCGGGCGCAATGGGTGGGCCTGGACGGCGCTCCCAAGACCCAGACCCTGAACCTGCACAGCCCGGTGGGTTATCGCGGCGTAGGCCTGGGCATCAGCATTGTGAACGATCAGATCGGCCCCACTTCCGAAACTTACTTTGATGCCGATTTCTCCTATACCATCCAACTGGCGGCAGAGGCCCGGCTGAGTTTTGGCCTCAAGGGAAGCATGCATTTACTGGATATCCGGTTCTCGGAACTTAACCAGGACCCTAGTTTTCCGGACGCCCAGTTGCAGGCGGATATCCAGAACCGGCTTTCGCCCAATGTAGGGGCCGGGATTTATTACCACACGGAACATTTCTATGCCGGACTTTCCGTGCCGCGTTTCCTGGAGACCAGCCACTTTCAGGAATCATCGCTTTCAACCGCCAAAGAGCAAATGAATTTCTACTTTATAACCGGATATGTCTGGGACTTCCATCCGATGTGGAAATTCAAACCCACCATCCTCACCAAAGCCACGTTGGGCGCCCCGCTGCAAATGGATGTCTCGGCGAACTTCATGTACAACGAGGCCTTTATTTTCGGAGCGGCCTATCGTTGGGATGCGGCGTTCAGCGGGATGATCGGTTTTAACATTTCCCGTTCGTTCCTGGTTGGCCTGGCGTACGACCGCGAGATCACGGAACTTGGCAGTTCGGCCTTTAACGACGGTTCCTTTGAAGTGATCTTGCGCTATGATTTCATTCGGGCCACCGGCAATATCAAATCCCCGCGCTTCCTTTAAGCCGGACCTTCCGCTTTTTAAGACGCCTTTAACCGCAGAGTCGCACAAAGCGATTATTTTTGGGGTGTGAGAGAAGAAGAAGTCATTCTGGTCAGTCCCGAAGATGAGGTGCTCGGCACCATGCCCAAGATGGAGGCACACGAAAAAGCGGTATTGCACCGCGCCTTTTCGGTTTTTGTGCTCAACGACAAGGGGGAAACCATGTTGCAGCAGCGCGCAGCCTCCAAGTATCACTCGCCCCTGTTATGGACGAACACCTGCTGCAGTCACCAACGGCTCGGGGAATCCAATATAGAGGCCGGCAAGCGCCGCCTGATGGAGGAAATGGGCTTTGAGACCGAGCTTTCCGAACTCTTTTCATTTATTTATAAGGCCCCGTTTGACAACGGGCTCACGGAGCACGAACTGGACCATGTGATGCTGGGTTATTACAAAGGCGATCCCAGCCCGGATCCCGCAGAAGTGGCCTCCTGGAAATGGATGCCCCTTGGGGATATAGCCAGGGACCTTCGGGAGCGGCCGGAACGGTATACGGCCTGGTTCCGTATCGTCTTCGAGCGTTTCAACGCTCACGTACAGGAAAAAAAATTCGGCGATGCGGGTTAAGATCAGCAGGAAAGCGCATTTTAACGCGGCCCACCGCTTGTTCCGCCCGGAGTGGGACGATCAAAAGAACCGGGAGGTATTCGGCAAATGCAGCAATCCGCTTTATCACGGGCATAACTACGACCTGATCGTAAGCGTGACGGGACCCATCGATCCCAAGACCGGATTCGTGATGGATATGAGCGTGCTCAAGCGCCTGATCCGGGATGAGATCGAGGAGGCCTTTGACCACAAGAACCTCAATGTAGAGGTCCCGGAATTCAAAGACCTGAATCCCACGGCAGAAAATATCGCCATCGTCATCTGGAACAAGCTTCGCCCGCATATTGAACCCTCATGTGATCTGGAGGTACAACTCTTCGAGACCGAGCGGAATTTCGTAACCTATACAGGTGAATAGGTTACATTTATGAAATGGATTGCTACCCCCTAAAATTCAGACCCGTATTTAAGGAGCGCCTTTGGGGCGGAACAAAATTAAAGACCGTACTGCATAAGGATACGGACGGCGATCATATTGGCGAGAGCTGGGAAATCTCCTGCGTGCCGGGGGATGAATCCGTGCTGGAGAACGGCAGCTACGCCGGCAGGACGCTTCCGCAACTGATCGAAACCTATCCGGAAGAACTGCTCGGGCAAAGTGTGTTGAAGCGCTTTGGCCGGGAATTTCCGCTGCTCATCAAATTCATCGATGCCGAACAAGACCTGTCCATTCAGCTCCATCCCGGGGATGAACTGGCGAGGAAACGCCACAACTCT
>JBNKHB010000359.1:0-2387 GCA_050290125.1 Robiginitalea sp. | reverse complement strand
ATGCGTTGACTGCGGCAAATCTTAGCTATGGGCACTCCGGCGGCCTGATCCAGAACAAGCGGGAGTTTATGGAAGACGTACTGCACGGACCCTTCAAATTCGAAGTCATAAGGAATGAGGACCGGCAGGTAATCCTGCGGGAGAACACGGCAATCGTCCGGTTTATCCTGGATTCGGATGCTACCCGGGCGGGCCAATCGGAACACGTCCGGATCGGCGTGATGATGGTATATATGTCGGATGGTGCGGGCAAAGCTGTTTTGGTCGCGCGGCAGGCGTATAAACTTTAGGCTTAAAACATGGGGATTTAAATAACCAACATACATGAAATTCATCCGCAGACTACTTCTGTCGATCACCCTGGTCGGCATCTCGGGCCAGGCAATCGCCCAGCAAATAAGCAAGGAGGAACTGATGTTCCTAACCCCGTTATGGACCGGGGAACGTTTTGAGGACGGCAGGCCAAAGGTGCCGGACGCCATACTCCATCGCATGAAATCCGTGAGCGTGGAGGAGGCCTGGGCCGTTATGAGGAATGAGGGCTATCTGTACCAGGTGGCCGAAGACTGGAAGGTGATCAACCCGGACAGCGTGTTGGTGGGCCGGGCGGTTACGGCGACATTCATGCCGGGACGGCCGGATGTCTGGAAAGCCATTGACGACCGCGGCAAAGCCCAGGGTAAGCGCGGGCAGAATACCTGGCCGGTGGATTTGCTGGTGCAGGGCGATGTATATGTGGCGGACCAGTTCGGGGCGGACCGTAACGGCCCTACCATTGGGGATAACGTGGGAAATGCCATCTACGCCAAATCCGGGAACGGCATCGTTTACGACGGGGCCCTGCGCGACGTGGAAGGCCTCATGGAGATCGGCGGATTTACTTCCTTCTATACTAGCTACGACCCATCTCACCACAATCCCCGGGGCGACCTCAATACCATGATCGTGGGGATCAACCAGCCCACGCGCATCCGTACCGTAACGGTAATGCCGGGCGATGTGGTGCTCGGGAAATTGGGGGTGGTGGTATTTATCCCGCCGCATCTTGCGGAGAAGGTGGTAACTACCTCCGAAATTGTTCGGTTGCGTGATATGTTCGGGCATGAACGGCTTCGGGAAGGCACCTATACGGCAGGCCAGATCGATACGCGCTGGACGGACGAGATCGAAAAGGATTTCAGCGGTTGGCTCAACGCCCATATAGACGACTTACCCGTGCCCAAGGCACAGATACAAGAAATTCTCAAACAACGAACCTGGTAAACCCAATGCTGTGAAAAACTCAAGAAGATCCTTTATTTCCAAATCCGTACTGGCAGGCGCGGGGTTAAGCGTGGCCGCCGGCTATGGCAACGAATATGCGGCTGCAATCAATCGCACGCCCCAATTCTCAGCCCCGTCGGACCTGAAGATCACCGATATTAAATGCGGCTATATCCGCGGGGGCAGCGGCCTCTTCGTCAAGATCCACACCAACCAGGGGATCTGGGGCTGTGGCGAAGGCGCCGATGCCGTGCCGGGGACCTATCATTTGGTAAAAATGATGGGCCGGATGCTGAAGGACCAGAACCCGCTCAATGTGAACCGCCTTTTTGAAAACATTCGGAAGGCCGGGTTCTTCCGCGGGGCGCAATCGGGCATGTATGTGGCGGTATTATCCGCCGTGGAAGCCGCGCTGTGGGACCTGGCCGGCAAGGCCCTGGGGCTGCCCGTTTATCAGCTGCTGGGAGGCAAATTTCGGGACAAGGTCCGGCTCTATATGGACACGGCGCTTTACCAAAGCCGGTTGCCTGAGCCTTCAGAGTTTGCCGCTGCAGCCAGGGAAGCCGTTGATATGGGTTTTACCGCGGTCAAATTCGACCTGGACCAGGCCAATGACCCGAACAAATACGACACCTACAACTGGACGGCCAGCCCGGCGGAGCTGCGCCGGATGTACGACCAGATGCAGGCCGCGCGGGAGGCGGTAGGCCCGGATATCGATATCTGCGCGGACATGCACGGCCGGTACGATGCCATTAGCGGTGAAAAGGTGGCGAAGATGCTGGAACCCCTGGACCTGATGTGGCTGGAGGAACCCATCCCGGCGGAGAACGCCGATGCCTACAAGCAGATCACGGATTCCACCAGCACGCCCATCTGTGCAGGGGAGAACCACTATCTCACCTACGGCTTCCGGGAACTGCTGGAGAAAGGGGCCGTAAACATCATTATGCCGGACCTGCAAAAGGCCGGTGGACTGGGGGAGGGCGTCCGCATCGCCAACCTGGCCAACCTGTATTACGTACCTTTTGCGCCGCACATGGTGGCGTCTTACCTGGGGGCCATGGCCTCGGCGCATGTATGTGCGGCCGTGCCCAATTTCATGATCCTGGAGTGGCAGATCT
>JBNKHB010000358.1:0-2389 GCA_050290125.1 Robiginitalea sp. | reverse complement strand
CATGGATTGATCAGGATAGGAAAGATGATGCTCTAGACGATCCATCCGGTTGGTGAGCTTAAGGACCCAATCCGGAGGTGACGGGGAGGAAGAGCCATAAGCACCACCTACGGTACTCGAACTCCCCATCCAGTGTGAACTGGGCATAAGTTGCTTGGAAAAGACATAGGGCAAGCCAGGCAAAGAGAATTTGCTTCTTCATAAGATTGAATTTAAGTAGTTGATTATTAGCTATTAATGCTCTAGAAAGTCGATCAAATGCTTACGGTACTCATAGTAGTCCGGATGCTCCAGGATCGTTTTCCGCGTGCGGGGTCGTTCAAAATCGATACTAAGGATATCCCCGATCTTTGCCCTGGGCCCGCTGGTCATCATGACTACGCGATCCGCTAGGAAAATTGCTTCGTCTACATCGTGGGTAATCATTACAGCGGTGATCTTTTCCTTATTCCAGATCTCGATCAGGATGTCCTGTAATTCGCCTCGGGTTAACGAGTCGAGCATACCAAACGGCTCATCCAGGAGCAACACCCGGGGCTTTATGGCAAAGGCGCGGGCAATACCCACCCGTTGTTGCATCCCCTGGGAAAGGTCCGATGCTTTCTTATGGAAGGCATCTTCCAACCCTACCTTCTGAAGGTAATATTTGGCTATTTCCTGCCGCTGGTTTTTGGTAGCATGCGGATAAACCCGGTTGACGCCCAACAGTACATTCTGCAGGGCCGTCATCCAGGGCATGAGGCTGGGTGACTGAAATATCACGCCGCGATCCGGGCCAGGTCCTTTCACCGGGTTGCCGAGCACGGCAATATTCCCACCCGAGATCGGATTCAGACCCGCGATCATGGAAAGCATGGTAGTCTTTCCGCATCCGGAATGTCCGATGATGGTAACGAACTCTTCTTTCATCACCTGAAGGTTCAGGTGTTCAAGTACCACATAATCTCCCTTGGGGGTCGGGTATACCTTTTTCAGATCATGCAAGTCCAGCATGATCCTGGAGTCAAATCGGATACCGTTCTCGAGATTGGTTACAACTTTCAGCTTGGGTGATTCTACGGTCATGATCCTATACGTTTTAAGGTTAGGCTACAAAACTTTTCGGTTCCAGGTCCGGCAACTCAATTACAGTTTCGGACTGATTTTTCCGCTCTTCCCCGATTCCCATGAGGTAGGAGATAATAGCATTCCGCGTCCTTTTGTAAACCGGATTGTCGTTCATTTCGGTTTTGTCCCGCGGCCGTTCGATATCGATCCGGAATTCCGGGCCTAATGTGGCCCTGGGGCCGGGGCGTAAGGGAATGATCCGGTCCGCCATATAAATGCCCTCGTCCACATCATTAGTGATCAACAGGGCGGTCCTGCGATCCTTACTCCAAATCCTCAGGATCTCGTCCTGGAGGTTTCCGCGGGTCAGCGCATCCAGTGCTCCCAGGGGCTCGTCCATAATGATCATTTCCGGATCCATAGCCAGCGCCCGGGCAACCGCAACGCGCTGCCGCATGCCCCCGGACAATTCTTTAGGCTTTTTATGGATAGCCGGACCGAGGTTAACCATCTCTACGTACTCGGCCGTACGGCCGCGGATAAATCCCTTCGGCCGGTCCGGGAACGCCTCTCGGACCGCCATCGCCACATTCTGTCCCACGGTAAGCCAGGGTAGCAATGAGTAATTCTGAAAGATGACGCCCCTTTCATGGCTGGTTCCTTTTACAGGCGCACCCTTAAAAAGCACTTCGCCGTCGGTGGGCTGGATCAGTCCGTTGATCAGATTCACCAGGGTAGTCTTGCCGCTCCCCGTAAAGCCCACAATGGCTACGAACTCTCCTTCCTCTATTTTCAGATTGATATCCGTCAACACCTCGGTAGCCTGGGCTCCGTTCCCATAGGTCTTGCCGACATTCTTAAGTTCCAGATATGCCATGTTACTGAGATTAAGCCGTTGCGTTCTTATTGAAGGTGACCATTTTCTGGATGGTCAGCATGATGCGGTCCAGCAGGAAACCGATGATGCCAATTACGAACATGGCCACGATGATCTTGGAATTGGAATCATTGGCCCCGTTCTGGAATTCCTCCCAGACAAAAGACCCGAGCCCGGGGCTTTGCGCCAACAGTTCAATAGCGATCAAAACCATCCAGGCCACAGATAATGTAATGCGCAGCCCAGTGAATATGAGGGGCAGGGACGATGGCAGGATGATCTTAAAAACTTTTTGTAAGGGTTTGAGTTTAAGTACCCGGGCCACATTGATATAGTCCTTGTCTACGGACGATACGCCCATGGCGGTGTTGACCAGGGTTGCCCACATGGCGCATAACCCCACGCTGATAAAGGAGATAATAAAAGCGCTGTCCGAATTGGAATCCTTGGTCACGGTCTTTACGA
>JBNKHB010000357.1:0-2400 GCA_050290125.1 Robiginitalea sp. | reverse complement strand
TGTGGACCCCGGACGGCAACTACCTCATCGCCCGGAAGCATTTTACCTCCCAGCGCTCCCTGGGGGCAGGGGAGCTCTGGATGTACCACATTACCGGCGGCAAGGGTTTGCAACTCACCAAACGCAAGAACGACCAGCAGGATGTGAACGAGCCCAGCCTATCTCCGGATGGCCGCTATGTCTACTTCAGCGAGGATGTATATCCGGGAGGGATGTTCCTCTACAACAAGGACCCGAACAAGCAGATCTATGCCATCAAGCGCTACGACCGGGAAACCGGCGAGACGGAAACCGTGACCGGAGGACCGGGCGGGGCCGCGAGGCCTGAAATTTCCCCGGACGGCAAGAAAATGGCTTTTGTGCGACGGGTACGCACCAAAACCGTACTCTACCTGCAGGACCTGGAAACAGGGGAGGAATGGCCGGTGTACGACGCGCTCAATAAGGACCAGCAGGAAGCCTGGGCGATCTTTGGGGTGTATCCCAACTACAGCTGGGCCCCGGACGGAAATTCGCTCTATCTGTGGGCGGGGGGTAAGATCCGGCGCCTGGATGTGAATAGCCTGGAGGTTACCGACGTTCCCTTTGAGGCGGAAACCACCCTGAAAATTGCAGAGGCGTTACGCTTCAAGAACCCGGTAGCTCCCGATAATTTCAGGGCCAGGGTCATCCGCGGGGCCGTTACTTCCCCGGACGGCCGCAACCTGGTGTTCAATGCGGTAGGGAGACTCTGGATCAAGCGGCTGCCCAATGGCTCGCCCAGGCGGCTTACCAACGGCGCCGACTTTGAGTCCGAACCGGCCTTTTCCCCGGATGGAAAGCAACTTGCTTATGTGAGCTGGGACGACGAATCCCTGGGTTCCGTGCGGCTGATCCCCGTTGGCGGCGGACAAGCCAAAACCCTTACAACAGAAAAAGGGATCTACCGGACCCCGGCCTTTTCCCCGGACGGGCGGCAGATCGCATACCGAAAAGAAGATGGCAACGGGGACCAGGGCCATATCTTTACCAAAAACACCGGCATTTACCTGATGAATGCCGACGGCAGCCAGGCCAAACGGGTTGTGGACGAGGGGGAGTACCCGGTCTTTAACACCAAAGGGGACCGCATTTTTTACCAGACCGGAGGCACCTATTTCGGTTCGCTCACCAAGGAACTGAAAAGCGTGACGCTGGCAGGCCACGATGAAAAGACCCATGTAAAGACCAAATATGCCAACCGGCTGGTGCCCAGCCCGGATAACCAATGGATTGCCTTTTCGCATCTGCACAAAGTATACCTGGCGCCCCTGCCGCAATCCGGAAAGACCCTGGACCTGGACAACAAGTCTGACTACGTCCCGGTCTCTCAGGTTTCCAAGGATGCCGGGATCAACATCCATTGGTCACCGGACAGCAAAAGGTTGTTCTGGACCCTGGGCGACCAGTACTTTGAGAACCAGGTAGCCGAGCGCTTTACCTTCCTGGAAGGCTCCCCGGACAGCGTTCCGCCGGTAACTGAAACAGGGCGAGAGATCGGCCTGGACCTGGCCTCGGACAAACCCGAGGGGCGGATCGCCTTCACCGGCGCGCGGATCATTACCATGGACGGGGATCGGGTGATCGAGAACGGGACCCTGCTGGTCAACGGGAACCGGATCGAAGCCCTGGGTACGAATGCGGAAGTTGAGGTGCCCGGAGGGGTGAAGACCTATGACCTCAGTGGCAAGACCATCATGCCCGGGATCGTGGATGCCCATGCGCACGTGAGTGCCTTCAGGCACGGGCTGACCCCTAAGAAACACTGGCCGCTATACGCGAATCTGGCTTATGGGGTGACCACGGCCCACGACCCTTCCGCGAACTCGGAAACGGTTTTTGCCATGTCCGAACTGATCCGCAGTGGCGAGATGACCGGACCCCGCCTGTTTTCCACCGGGATCATCCTATACGGCGCAGACGGGGATTTCAAAGCCGTGATCAACAACCTGGAAGATGCCCGTTCTGCTATACGACGGACGAAGGCCTACGGCGCCTTCTCGGTAAAAAGCTACAACCAGCCGCGGCGCGAACAGCGCCAGCAAGTCATCCGAGCAGCGCGGGAAGAAGGGATGCTGGTGGTGCCGGAAGGCGGCTCCACTTTTTATCACAATATGAGTATGATCATGGACGGGCATACGGGGGTTGAACACAATATACCGGTTGCCCCGGTCTATAAGGATGTGACTACCCTGTGGGGGAGTAGCAACAGCGGTTACACGCCAACCCTCATCGTAAATTACGGGGGCATGAACGGCGAATTCTTTTATTACGAACGGGACAAGGTCTGGGAAAACGAGAAACTGCAGACCTTCACGCCCAGGGGGGTAATTGACGCACGCTCACGGCACCGGACCAAGGTGCCGCAGGAGGAATACGACA
>JBNKHB010000356.1:0-2401 GCA_050290125.1 Robiginitalea sp. | reverse complement strand
TTCGCTCAAAAGCACTGTGCTGCCTACGGCATCCCCGTAGCTAAAGGCACCGGCATCCATATTAAAGAAAATAATAACCAGGGCGGTCATCGTACAGATCACCACGGTATCGATAAACGGTTCGAGCAGCGCTACGATGCCCTCACTGGCCGGATAGCGTGTCCTTACCGCAGAGTGGGCGATGGCGGCAGAGCCCGCCCCGGCCTCGTTGGAGAAGGCCGCGCGTTGAAAACCGACGATAATTACCCCTAGAATACCCCCTAAACCTGCTTCCGGGCTGAAGGCACCGGCGAAGATATGGCCGAACGCGTCCCCGATATACCGGATGTTCGCAAAGATGATGACCAGGGAGGCCAGTACATAGATAACAGCCATAAAGGGTACGATCTTCTCGGTTACGCTGGCAATTTTCTTAATGCCGCCAATGATCACAACCCCTACCAGGAAGGCCAGGATCACCCCTATGATCACCCCGGTGGCTCCGCCCTGTAAGTTCAGCATCGTGCTGAGCTGGACCGCGGCCTGATTGGACTGGAAGGCATTTCCACCCCCAAAGGAGGCACCGACGCACAGGACGGCAAAAATGACTGCCAGTACTTTCCCGAGACCGGCCATGCCCCGGAGTTTAAGTCCTTTTGAGAGATAATACATGGGGCCGCCGAAAACGGTGCCGTCCTCGCCCATATCCCGGTACTTCACGCCCAGGGTACATTCCACGAATTTAGTGGACATCCCCAATAGCCCGCATACGATCATCCAGAAAGTAGCGCCCGGCCCGCCGACAGCAATAGCTACCGCCACGCCGGCAATATTCCCAAGCCCCACCGTGCCGGAAACCGCTGTTGCCAGGGCCTGAAAATGGCTGACTTCACCCGCTTCGCTCTCGTCGCGGATCGTATCCGGGATATCCCCGTCTTCCGTCATGTGGAGCTCCACCTTTTCAAGGCCGTAATGCTCCACCTCCTCGTACCTGCCCCGGACAACCCGAACCGCTAATGGAAATTTGGTTATCCCCGGAAACTTGAAGTATATCGTAAAGAAGGTGGCTCCTCCTACCAGAAGGATCAATACGATCGGGATATTATAGCCCCCAATCGGGATTGAGGTAAGGATAAAGCCCTCCCACCAAACGGCCACCGGCATAAAGGCATCATTCACACGTTCGTCAAGGCCCTTTTCCTGAGCGGCGCAGAGCATGGGCGCCAACATCATCAGGACAGCCAGTAGCTTTCGGTTATTCATCTAAGTTGAGTTTTGGTTTGCGTCGTCGCAAGATGCCAAAAAAAAGCGAAGCATTCAAATAATTCTAACCCGCCCCGGGCCGGCTTATTCAGTCTATGTGGAACATTTCGTTCAATTTCCGGATCTGTTCCGGGCGGCCCAGCACGATCACCTTGCTTTTGGGCTGCAGGGGCAGGTCTGCTTCGGGGTTGATGATATAGGTGCCGTCCGGAGCAATGTAGCCGATGATCGTACAACCGGTCTTCCTGCGCAGGTCCAGATCCCTTAGGGTATTGCATTCCACCTGGGTGCGGAAGTCCTCAATGCCCACCTCTTCCAGGTTGGTAGTCTCCTCCCCTTCCAAGGACAACTTGTCCATAAAGGTGATCAAATCCGGAAGGACTACCAGCGAAGCCATATGGTCCCCGCCGATCTTGTCCGGCATGATCACTTTATTGGCCCCCGCCAGTTCCAGCTTTTTCACCGAGCTGATCTGGGAGGCCCGGCTGATGATCTGCATCTGTTTGTTCAACTGCCGCGCGGTGAGTACCACATAGAGGTTTACCGCATCTTCTGGCAGGGTGGCGATCAGGTATCTGGCGCGCTCGATCCCGGCCTGCAGCAAGATCTCGTCCTCATTGGCCTCCCCTTCCACAAACAGGAATTCATCCTCAAACTTCTCGATGATCTCTCGGTCCTTCTCGATCACGACGAAGGGGCGCTTATAGGCCCGCAGGCGCTGGGCGGCCTGGGACCCGTTGCGGCCAAAGCCGCACACGATCACATGGTTCTGCAACTGGTCGATACGCTGTTTCACTTTTCGCTTTTTTAGGGTTTCCAGGGAATTCTTGTTCAGGATGTATTCGGTGATCACCGAGATGGCGAATGCAAAGATGAAGACGCTCGCAATAATAAGCACCACGGTGAAAAGCTGGGCTTCCGTACTCAACGGCCGCACTTCCTTAAAGCCAACCGTGGTCACCGTAATAATGGTCATGTACAGGGCTTCGGTCCAGCTGAAGCCCGCAATGAAGCGGTAGCCCAACAAACCGGTCAACAGCACCGTCACCATCAGAAAGAGGGCCAGGTAAAATTTGGATCGGAAGAGCTTGAGCATGGCTACAGGTCAAATACGGAAGTGCGCTTGGTATAGACCAGGTCCTTGATCTTTAGCCAGAAC
>JBNKHB010000355.1:0-2411 GCA_050290125.1 Robiginitalea sp. | reverse complement strand
GGATGCGCGCCAAATACGAGTATATCCAATTTCATAGATCCTTATTTTGGATGAGACCCGAACGCCTCGGACCGAACTGCCTGCTGCAGCGCCTGGTCCAGGTCGGATTGCAGGTCCTTATAGTCTTCAATGCCTGCCGAGAATCGGATCAACCGATCGGTGATATTTGCCGAGCGACGCTCTTCCGGACTCAGCAAGGCGTGGGAGGTCTCGGCCGGTGAGGTCAGCGTACTCTCCACCCCGGCCAGACTCATGGAGGCCTTTACCCAGCGCAGGGCCCGGATAAACGAATCCGTATCCAGGGCATCTTCGAGCTCAAAGGACAACATGCCCCCGAAGCCGTGCATTTGCTCCCGGGCCACTTGGTGCCCTGGGTGGTCTTCCAGGCCAGGATAGTAAACCCGGCGAATTCCGGCATGCCCCCGGAGGAATCGCGCCAGTTGCAGCGCATTCTCATTCTGTGCCCGGACACGAAGCCCCATTGTCTTGAGGCTGCGTTCCAGCATCCAGACCGTAAAATCGCTCAGGCTGCCGCCCAGGTTCTTGGCCAGTTGGAAAATTCGGTCGATGTGCGCCCCGCTTGAGGCCACGACGCCGGCACAAATATCGGAATGCCCTCCCATGTATTTGGTAGCGGAGTGAATGATCACGTCTATGCCAAAATCCGCCGGATTCTGGTTGACGGGGCTTGCAAAGGTGTTGTCGATCATCGTTATCAATCCCCTGGACTTCGCCAGCCGGGAAACCGCTTGCAGATCCGTGATCAGCAACAACGGGTTCGAAGGCGTTTCCAGGAATAGCACCCGTGTATTCGGCCGGATGGCCCCTTCGAACTCCTCCGTGGAGGTACCCGGGATAAACGTATAACTGATACCGAACTTTGCAAATTCTTCCTTTAGCAGGCTTTGCGTACCCCCATAGCTTTGCCGCGAGATCACCACGTGATCACCCTGGCCAAGGAAGGCCAGCAGGGAGGTGCTAACCGCTGCCATACCGCTGCCAAAGATGAGGGCACCCTCCGTGTGCTCCAGCACCGCGATCTTGCGGGCCAGAGCCTCCTGATTCGGGGTGTTGAAGTACCGGGGGTATCGCTTTTTATCCACATCGCGGTACCCGTAAGAGGTACTCATGTAGATCGGGCTGACAGATCCGCCATAGAGCGAATCCTCCAAGGCCCCGACATGCGTGCAGGTGGTGTTCACCCCGGGATCCGATTGTTTCTTATCCTTTTGCATAGGGATAAAAATAAGAATTTACTCATACCTGAAAGCTCTTCCATTTTCCTAAACGGAATGCGCGGACCGCCAGAACGGAAAGGAGTACCTCGGCCAGCGTAATCGCCAGGAATACGCCCATGGGGCCCATATCCAGGGCCTGGGACGCAATATATGCAAAGGGCAATTGGAACAGCCAAAAGGCCACCAGGTTGATCCGCGTGGGCGTTCGGGTATCCCCCGAGCCGTTAAAGGCCTGGGTGATCACCATGCCATAGGCATAGAACAGGTATCCCGCGGTAATGACCCGAAGGCATTGGGCTCCGCTGCGTACCACCGTCTCAGTATCATTGAACAACCGAAGCAGCTCCGGCGCAAAGATCAGGTAACCTACGGATACGACCAGCATAAAGATCGCATTGTACTTGCCGGTCTTCCAAACCGAAGTTTCGGCCCGGTCCGGTTTTTCGGCGCCCAGGTTCTGCCCTACCAGCGTAGCTGCGGCATTGCTCATGCCCCATGCCGGCATGAGGGTGAACATCAGTACCCGAATGGCAATGGTGTATCCGGCCAGCACCTCGCTGCCGAATTCGCTCATCAGGCGCATCAGGAAGACCCAGGAAGATGTCCCGATCAGGAATTGGGCGATCCCGCCCAATGAAACGCGTATCAGGTTCCACATCACTTTAACGTTCAGCACCCAGGACCTGAGGGTAATCCGGATCCGGCCCCAGCCAAAGAACAGGATCAGCAATTGGAACAGGACCGCCGTACCGCGGCCGATATTCGTCGCAATGGCTGCGCCCATTACCCCGAATTCGGGTACGGGGCCCAGGCCAAAGATGAAAATCGGGTCCAGTATGATGTTCAGGCCGTTGGAGAGTACCAGTGACCACATGGCCATGGAAGCATCCCCGGCGCCCCGGAATATGGCATTGATCAGGAAGAGCAACATGATGGTGATATTCCCGCCGATCAGCCACTGCGTATAGCCGTAGCCTTCAGCGATCAGGTCGGCCTCACCCCCCATCAGGGCCAGGATCTCACGGGCAAAATGGTAACCAAAGATGCCGACAATGATAGCGATGATGGTCCCCAGCAGGATGGCTTGTACGGCTGCCACCCGGGCGGCCGGAATGTCCTTTTCACCCACCCGGCGGGCGACCAGGGCCGTAGCCGCCATGCTGAGACCGATGG
>JBNKHB010000354.1:0-2417 GCA_050290125.1 Robiginitalea sp. | reverse complement strand
GATGCCCAGATCAACAATGAGGGCAAGGGCAGCTTTAACGCAAACCGCCAGCAGGGCGGGGTGATCGGCGGCACCAACCTGAACTGGGACGCTACCTGGAGCGTTCGTACCCAGGTGGGCGATTTCGGATGGAGCGCAGAGTTTGCGATCCCGTTACGCTCCCTTCGCTTTGCCACGGGGCAGGACAAGAGCTGGGGTATGAACTTTCAGCGGAACATCGCCAAAAATACTGAAACCGCATACTGGACCTCCCTCCCACTCCGATTCGATATGAAACGGCTTTCGCTGGCCGGCAAACTCACGGGCCTGAACCTGGTTAGCCCGGGTAACCTGAAACTCATCCCCTATGTATTGGGCCAGGTTTCCAACGACCGCAGCGTAGATCCAAGCGAGACGGATACCGATTTTGAAGTGGGAGCCGACATTAAGTACAGCGTTACCCCCAGCCTCACCCTGGACCTTACCTACAACACGGATTTTGCCCAGGTGGAGGTGGACGAGCAGCAGGTAAACCTGGATCGTTTTAACCTCTTCTTTCCGGAAAAGCGGGCATTCTTCCTGGAGAACGCCGGGCAGTTCTCAGTGGGCAGCCCGGGAGAAGTGGATCTGTTCTTCAGCCGGCGGATCGGACTTGGCGAGGACGGCAGCGTGGTGCCTATCATCGGCGGGGCCCGGCTTTCGGGGAAAGTGGGTCATACCAATGTGGGCCTGTTGAGCATGTTTACCGAGGCGGTGGACGAGGTTGGCATTGAGGAGAACAACTTCTCGGTGGCCCGTGTGAATCACAATTTTGAAGGCAGCCGTTCTTCCCTGGGCGGGATCTTTATAAACAGGGCCGGCCTGGGATCCATGGAGGACGACTACAACCGGGTCTACGCGGTGGATGGTAAATGGGGTATCGGCAACAAGGCGGAGATCAGCGGATTTGTGGCAAAGAGCAATACGCCGGGGATTACGGAGAAAGACCACGCTTTTAAACTGATCGCCAATTACGATTGGGACGGCTGGAATTTAAGCGCAGGTTATACCGAGGTCGGCGAAGGCTTTAATCCGGAGGTCGGGTTCCTGCAGCGCACCGCTTTTAAAAAGCCCGAATTACTGATCTTTAAGGCCATCCGATTGAAAAATTCCGGGCAGCTCCTGGAAATCCGGCCGCATACTTCCTACCGTGGCTACTGGAATTTTGACGGGGATCTGGTAACCGGTTTCTGGCACATCGACAACCACTGGGAATTCAAGAGCGGCTTTGAAGTGCATACCGGGGTGAACCTGACGGCAGAACGCGTGTTCGAGCCCTTTGACATTGCGGGGGTAACCGTGCCCATAGGCAATTACAAGAACGAAGAGTTACAGTTAGTGGTGATCACAAATCCGAACAATGCCTTCAACCTGAGCACCCGGACGTTTATCGGGGGCTATTTTGACGGTAGCCGCATCTCCAACAGCGGTACGGCGAACTACCGGATCGGGGACCGCTTTGTAAGTTCGCTAACTTTCAGCCATAACGATATCAAACTGGGAGCCGGGGATGTTACGGCCCTGGTGGGTGGTTTGCGCCTCTCCTATTCCTTTACGCCGAGGATCTTTGTGCAGAGCCTGATCCAGCGCAATAACGTCTCCAACATCACATCGGTAAATGCGCGATTCGGTTGGCTGCAAAATGCCAACACCGGATTATTCGTGGTGTTTAACATCGTCAAGGATGACGACCTTCCGGATGCCCTTAACAACCAGGTCCTGACGATTAAATACACGCACCGCTTCGATATCCTGAAATGATCATCTGCGGAAGCGCACCAGGCCGAATCCCTTGCGTTTGGTGTTGATAAAGTAAACCCCTGTTAGCAGGATGCCCGCTGCAATTACAGATTGCAAGGTAATGGGTTCCTGCAGGAAGTACCAACCCAGCAGCATGGCAACAATGGGGTTCACATAGGTATTGGTGGCTACCTTCTCCGGAGAGACGTGTTTAAGCAGGTAATTAAAGGAAGTAAAGGCCACGATGCTACCGAAAAGAATGAGCAGGACCAGGGACCAGATCGTCTCCGGCTCCCAGCCGCCCGGATTGCTCCAGGATTCACCGAAGGCCAGGCTCATAAGGACCAGTAAAACCCCGCCCAACGTCATTTGGTAACCCGTATTGACGAAATAATTACGAGGCATCTCCACCCGGGCCACAAACAGGCTGCCGTATCCCCAGGAGAGCATGGCCGTAAAGATCATCAGGATGCCTGCCCAGGCCTTTTCATGCCGAACCACTTCCTGCTGGCTGACCAGCAGGTAGATACCCAGGATGCCCAGTACTACCCCGAAAAGCGACATCGGCCGCAGCTTTATGCCCTGCAGGATCCACATCAGCAACATGACCAGCAACGGCTGTGCCGAAATAATTAGGGCGGCAAAGTTACTGTCCACAT
>JBNKHB010000353.1:0-2424 GCA_050290125.1 Robiginitalea sp. | reverse complement strand
CTATGTCCGATTCCAAGCCGCCGCTAGTCCCCCGCGTCTACTTCGTTCCTTTCATTCTGGTTACCTCGCTTTTTGCCCTCTGGGGTTTTGCCAATGCCGTGACCGACCCCATGGTGTCCGCCTTTAAGAAAGTACTGGAGCTTAGCAATTTTGAGGCATCCCTGGTGCAATTGTCCTTTTACGGAGGGTATTTTACCATGGCGTTGCCTGCGGCCTGGCTGATGCGGCGCTACTCCTATAAAACAGGGGTCCTGGCCGGCCTGGTCCTCTATGGGGTGGGCGCCTTGCTGTTCTACCCGGCTGCCAGCTGGGAGAATTACGGATTTTTCCTGGGTGCCATTTACATCCTGACTTTTGGCCTGGCCTTTCTGGAGACCTCTGCCAACCCCTATATCCTGGCCCTGGGCGATCCGTCCAATGCCACTCGCCGCCTGAACCTGGCGCAGGCTTTTAACCCGGTGGGATTGGTCATGGGTTTGCTGGTCGCCCAGGTCTTTGTACTGAGCCGCCTGCAATCGGACGACATAACTGATTTTTCTGCCCTGGACCTGGCCACCCGGGCCGCTATCCGTTCCGAGGACCTGATGGTGATCCGCAACCCCTATGTGGTGCTCGGCTTGCTGGTCTTCGGAATACTGCTGCTGATGTGGCTCAGCCATATGCCGGACCTAGGGCAGCGCGACGTCAAGATCAATTTCTGGAAGGGCAGCCAAAAGCTGTTCGGAAAACGCCGGTTTGCCTTCGGGGTACTTTCTCAATTGTTGTATGTAGGCGCCCAGATCATGTGCTGGACCTATATTTATCACTATGCCGAACGCCTGGGCATCCCGAATGATCAGGCGGTAAACTACGCTTATGTGGCCTTCGCACTGTTTTTGGGCGGCCGCTTCCTTTGCTTCTATTTCCTGAAATTCATCTCGGCCGGAAAGCTGCTGGGGCTCTTTGCCCTGATGGCGATCGCTTTCTGCGCCGCCGCCATTGGTCTCACTTCCATCGCGGGACTGTATTGTTTGGTAGCGGTCTCCTTCTGCATGTCCCTGATGTTTCCCACCATTTACGGGATCGCACTAAAGGACCTTGGGGAAGACGCCAAACTGGGTTCCGCCTTTTTGGTCATGGCCATTGTGGGAGGCGCCATCCTGCCCGTCTTGCAGGGCCAGATCCTGGATCTTGGCGGCCCGGGTTTTGAAGAGGCGCCAATCCTGGGGATCCCGGAAGTCAATTACTCTTTTATCCTGCCGCTGTTGTGCTTTGTGGGCATTGCCGGGTATGGCTTTGCTTATGGAAAGGTGCGCTAGGGGCCGGGGGTTGTAAGGGCGCGGTCCAGGTGGGTATAACCCCCGTCCGGGAACAGCCACTGCCCGGTGGTGTGGGAAGCGCGCTCGGATAGCAGGAATAATACCGTATCGGCGATCTCCGCTGCCGTAGTCATCCGCCTGCCCAGGGGGATGCTTTCCGTAATCTTGTGCAATGCCTTCTCCGGATCGTCAAAGGTCTTGAGCCAGCGCTCGTAGAGCGGGGTCATTACTTCTGCCGGGATCACCGCATTCACCCGCACCCCATAGGGCAACAGCTCTACTGCCCACCCCCTGGTGAGGGACAGTTGCCCGCCCTTCGCAGCCGTGTAGCCCGAGGTGCCTCCCTGGCCGGTCAATGCCGTCTTGGAGCTGATATTTACGATGCTGCCTTTGGCTTTTTTCAGGGAAGGCAGGCAGTAATGCGCCATGCTGTAGTAATGGACGAGGTTGTTCTTAACGGAAGCTTCAAAGGCCTCGGGATCCCCGCTTTCCAAACCGATGCCATCATTGGCCCCGGCATTGTTCACCAGGCCGTAGATATGACCGAAGGCCTTCAGGGTTTCCTCCACGGCGGCTTTGCAGGCCGCCTTGTCGTTCAGGTCCATGGCGATGAAATGCCCCCGCTGGCCCTGGGCCTTTAGCGCCTCCATTAGCCTGCGGCCGTGTGCCTCGGTGCGCCCCAGGAATACAGGGATGCCCCCCTCGGCTGCGATCCCTCGCGAGACGGCTTCCCCGATCCCCTGGGTGCCCCCGGTTACGATGATCACCTTGTCTTTCAATCCTAAATCCATAACTAGTCCTTTGTGTTCAATTCCCCGTTGAGTGATAGGGGTTCTCCCGCAACCAACGAATATTCCTTTAGCAGCGTGCCGTATTTCAACGCCACCCGGGTTTCCACCGGGCTTTCCAAAGTAACCCGGTTCAATCGGCCGTCTTTCCAGTACAGATCTACCGTTATGTTCCCACGGGCCTTTAGGCCGCTAACGGAACCGTTCGCCCAGGCTTCGGGTAATGCCGGTAAAAGCCGGAGGAACCCCTCATGCGACTGCAGCAGCATTTCGGCCACCCCGGCCGTATACCCGAAGTTCCCGTCGATCTGGAACGGCGGGTGTACGTCCATCAGGTT
>JBNKHB010000352.1:0-2441 GCA_050290125.1 Robiginitalea sp. | reverse complement strand
CAACACGGTGTAAAACCCGGTAGCCAGCACCGTAATGATCGCCCCTGTCCAAAAGGGGATGCCCAGGACCTCAAAGACCAGGGCGCCGGCAAAGATGATCAGCGAAATCTTGGTAATGACATAGGCCAGGATGGATACGATGGAGAGGTAATTCCGGCAGGCCGGGGAATACCGCTTCTCCAGGAATTCCGGCATTGTGAAAACACCGGTCCTGAGGTAGAACGGCACGAATACCCATCCGAAAAGGATCAGGACCAGGGAGGCGAGGATCTCAAAATTTGCCATGGGCATGTCCGCCCTTGCGCCCGCGCCGGATACACCAAGGATAATTTCGGAACCGATGTTGGAGGCAAACAACGAGGCCCCTATGACCAGCCAGCCCTCATTTCGTCCTGCCAGAAAATAATCGGCGGAGGAGAACGTGCCGGTTTTACCCCCTTTGGAAGCCCAGCGGGCGATCCATAAAATGATCCCGAAATACAGGAGGATACAGAGCGAGTCTAAGAGATCCATGCGGTTGGTTTATAGAGAATAATTGGAGTAAATCCTGCTAAGCTTATCAATCTTCCAAACCTAATGAATTTTGGTTTAGTCCTTCAGTTCATTGCTGCCTGCAAATACCCCTCAAAAATTCACACCGCTCCCCTTGTGCGAACGCGTTTATTTTCATAGGTTATAGCGATTATAGAGTACCGGAAATCTATGAAAATCAACCGCAGGCAATTTACTCGCTATGCTACCCTGGGAGCTACGGGCACCTTAATTACTCCATCCTGGTTTTCGGCTGGTTTACCGGGAGGCACCAACCGCGAAACCATCCCTGTAAATGCACACCTTTGGGTATATGCCAGTAAATTCCCACCTGATTGGGATTGCACCCCTGTGCTGGACACCGTTTTTGCGGATCTGGCCTATGCCGGGATGGCAGGTGTCGAACTTATGGAAGGGCAGCTTCGCCATGCCGATTCCGTGGACCGCATTAATGCGCTGGTCGCAAAACACGGATTGGCGGTTTCCGGCTCTTCGTACGGGGTGGGGTTCCAAATGTGGGATGCCTCCCAACATGCAAAAATCCTGGATGACATCCATGTGGTGGTACCCAGATTGGCGGCTGTGGGCGGCAAGACCTTCGGTATTTCAGTCGGGGCCAAGGACGGCCTCAAGACCGAACCCGAACTGGACGCACAGGCGGCATTATTGGAGAACATCAGGACCGTCTGCGAGGACCACGGGATCGTACCAAATTTGCACAACCATACCTATGAGGTCATTAACCAAATGCACGACCTGAAAGGAACGCTCAGGCGGCTTCCGGATTATAAGCTGGGACCCGACCTGAACTGGCTGATCCGGGGGGGCGTGGACCCTGTGCAATTCATCCATGCCTATGGAGATCAAATCGTTTACCTGCATATCCGTGACCAGTATGCAAATGGCACCTGGTCTGAGTACGTCGGACAGGGCGACACGGATTTTGAAGCGATTGCCGCGGCACTCCGGGACGAGGAATTTAGCGGGCAGGCCGCCATTGAGCTGGCGTTCCCCAACGACTTTACCCCGGAGCTAGCACTCCCGGAAGCCTGGAAAAAAAGTCGTGAATTCGTGCGTGAAACCTTTGGGTGGTGAACAAATAAAGTAACATAAGCCATATGAAAATCGCCATGCTCGGCTCCGGATTCATCGCCCGGTTCTATGCCGAATCCTTACATGCGCAGCGCCGCAGCGACCGCATTGTTATGGTCTACTCACGAAACGAAGAGAACGCCAGGCGCTTTGCAAACGACTATGGATTGCCGCATTACAGCACCTCCATGGAAGAGGCAATTGCCCACCCCGAGGTGGAAGTGGTGCTGATCTCACTGCCGAACCACCTGCACGAGCCCGCCGTTCTGGAATGTGCCCGGGCAGGCAAGCACGTGATCTGCACCAAGCCGCTGGGCCGCAATGCAACTGAGGCCAAGCGAATGCTAGATGCGGTGGAGTCTGCCGGAGTTTTTGGCGGTTACCTGGAGGATCTTTGCTACACCCCCAAGTTTTTGAAATCCATGGAAAGTGTGAAGCGGGGGGAGATCGGCCGCGTGCTCTGGGCCAAATCACGGGAGACGCATCCCGGGCCCCACAGTGATTGGTTTTGGGACAAGGAAAAATCCGGCGGCGGTGCCATCATCGACCTGGGTTGTCATTGTGTGGAGATCAGTCGGAATTTCATCGGCAAACACGTGAAGCCCATAGAGGTCATGTGCTGGGCCGATACCCAGGTGCACCCGATCGATGCAGAAGACCACGCCATCGGGTTGGTGAAGTACGCCAATGGCGCCATCGGCCAGTTTGAGGTAAGTTGGACGTTTCGAGGTGGCATGGACTTGAGGGATGAAGTGATGGGGACCGAAGGGACCATCTGGCTGAACAGTTTCCTGCGCACCGGTTTTGAGATGTTTACC
>JBNKHB010000351.1:0-2482 GCA_050290125.1 Robiginitalea sp. | reverse complement strand
TTTGATACCGTGCGCGTTCCATTTGACCGCAGCGGCCATGGCGGGGGAGACAAGCTATTGCAGGACCGCATCATTCTCACCAGTACGGAACCCGACCCCTTTGAGCGGCCGGCGGGATCTCGGGACGGCGCGATGAGTATCCTGATCGGTATTGCGGCGCGGGAGAGCATTACGAACGGGAAAGCAGTGAAGATCGCCTCGCTGACGGATCTGGTGCCAAAGGCCGTGAAGGAGGGCTAACCCCTATCCCCCGCAGCCAAGGGCTTCCATTTCCCGGCCGATTTCTAAGGTGCGGGACAGGATGTATTCAGGCCGGAAGAATTTGATCAAATAGTCCAATACATATTCATTACCTATATCGTCGGGATCCGTCCTGCTTTCCTGCCTCCATCGGCTTATGATATCTACAAGTTTAGCCTTGATCTTAATAGCAAGAACCGAATCATCCATCCCTTGTAATGCACTATAAAAGTCGTCAAAAATGGGACGGAATTCGGTAAACTGGAGTTCAGACATACTTTCCGGACAATACATTACCGTGGTAGAAGTAGCCATGGCCAACAACTGCATGCCGTAGAGATCATATTTTACTGTGCATTCCGAAGTCCTATCGGTTTCATCCACCAGTTGGAGATACTGGTCTACATATAAAATCATCATGGCGTAGCACTTCAAGAATTTTTTGTTGTCCATGGCGTATAGGAGCTCACTGTACTCGAATTCCCTGTTTTCCCACTCTTCCCTCCACCGTTCATTCCTCTCTTCTTGTTCCTGGGTAAGGCCGGCACTTCCCTGATTTTGATTCTGATCGGAATTACTTTGCGCGTTTTGTTCGTTCTCCATTTCCGCCACTTGCTGCACTGCACCCATTAAATCTTCGAGCTGACAATAGACAGGGGTACCGCTTGCAAAAAGCAAGCAAATAGTATATATCGATGTGATAGTAATCCTCATGTGGTTTCTTTTTGGATCTATCTTTCTGAAATGCGATTAGGCATATCACGCGTTGTCCAGGCCTCGGGAAGGAGGTCCAACAAAAAAGGGGAACGAACTGTAGGCTCCGGGGGGAACCGCTTGCCGCGGCTGCCTATAATACGCTGAGGGCCACCACGGCGGCCAGCAGTAACATCGCCAGGAGCGTCAGGACAAATCCGTCTACCTTGTGGAGTATCTTCTCTTCTTTCTTGTCCATGTTCTCGGGGACCGGACCTGTATCCGGTCTGAATCAAATGTACGATCCGCCTGTCGCAGGGGATACCACAAATGTACCGGATGATGCCACGGGTGTAACACTGTAAGAAAGCCCGTACTACAAGGTGTTCTGGACGTAATGCGCAGGCGTTTGGCCATAGGCCTCCCGAAAGCATTTGATGAAGTAGGAAGGGGTGTTGAAGCCTACGCTATAGGCTACCTCGTTCACGCTCAGGTCGGAATCCCGGAGCAAGTGCGCCGCCTGTTTCAGACGTTGGGAACGGATGAAGGCGGACGTACTCAGGCCAGTGTAAGTTTGGAGTTTGCGGTGGAGTTGCATCCGGCTCATGCCTACTTCCCGGGCAAAGCCTGCTGCGTTGAAGCCGGCATCGGAAAGTCGCGAATCCAGGATGCGTCGCACCCGGTTCAGGAAAACTTCGTCTGTTGGGGTTACGGCAATATCCTTTGCCTCCAGCACGGTTTGCTGGGCGTAGCGCTCCCGCAATGCGCGCCGGGTCCGGATCAGATTGTCGATCCGCTTCTCCAGCACCTCCAACTTAAACGGCTTGGTTACAAAGTCGTCTGCGCCCGACTCCAGCCCCTGTAGTTCCTGATCCATCCCGGTGCCCGAAGTCAGTAACACCACGGGGATATGACTTGTGCTTTCATCCGTCTTGATCCGGTTGCAGAGTTCCGTGCCGGTCATTCCCGGCATCCGTATATCCGTCAGGACCAGATCGGGTACGTGCTGCCTGGCTGCCTTCAGGCCGGCCTGTCCGTCTGTTGCCGTCATAACCCTGTATTTCCTTTGCCAGGAAGTCTCCAGGAATTCCAGGACTTCCGGATGGTCTTCCACCACCAGGACAATGGGCAGGTCCTCAATGAGGTTCGGTTCTTCCTTGCGATTAGCTTCGGGTATTGCCGGGACAGGGGGTTGTTCCTCCCTGACATCCTGAGCCCTGGCGCCTGCCAGTACGGAAGGATCGGTCGGGATCTCTAGCTCAAAGATCAGTGTGTCATTTTCCAAATGCGCATTGATCCGGCCGTGGCAGAATTCGGTGAGTTCCTTTACCAGGGCCAGCCCTACCCCGGCCCCTTCCCGCCGATCGTCCCCCTGATAAAAACGCGTAAATAACTGTTCCAGGTCCAAATCGGCCGAATCGGCAACGGAATTCCCGATCTTCAGCTGCAGCCGGTCTGATACCATGGTGGTTTCCAGGTTACAAGTACCCCCGGGAGGCGAATATTTAATGGCATTGGACAGCAGGTTGCTCACGATCTTTTCCAGGAC
>JBNKHB010000350.1:0-2505 GCA_050290125.1 Robiginitalea sp. | reverse complement strand
TACGTTATATTTGAAATAAAATGAGCTATTGCGATACCTTTTATTTCCCATATCGTCCTTTTTCCTACTGACCTTCGCCTATGCCCAGGAAGACTTTCTGGCCAAGCAGTATTTCAATGACGGGGAATTTGAGAAGGCGGTGGTCTTCTATGAGCAGTTGGTGGATCAAAACCCGCGACGCACGGATTATATCGAAAACCTGGTGGCCTGCTACCATCAGCTGGAGGCCTATGACAAGGCCATCGAAATGCTCCGCGAAAAAATTGACGCCGGTACGGCCTACCCTACGCTCCAGATCGACCTGGGGTACACGTATTTCCTGAAGGAGCAACCCGGGGAGGCCGAAAAGTGGTATGCCCTGGCCCTGGATTCCGTTGAGGACAACCCCAACCTGGGATATGGGATCGGATTCAAGTTTCAGCGCTATACCATGCTGGAACACGCATTACGGGCCTATCGCCGCGCCATGGAACTCAATCCCGAGCTGGACTTTAATTTCCAGATTGCCCGCATCTACGGGGAGCAAGCCAGGATCGGGGATATGTACGAGGCCTATATGGACCTGCTGGCCCTGAGGCCCTCCTCCAAATCCAACGTGCTCAGGGTATTGGAATCCTTCATCAGTTCAGACGCGGACGCGGAAAACAACCAGTTGCTCCGCCGGGTATTGCTTACCCGGGCGCAGAAGAATCCGGATCCGCTTTGGAATGAACTCCTGAGCTGGCTCTTTGTGGAACAGGGCCAATTTGCGAGCGCCTTTAACCAGGAAAAAGCCATTTATCGGCGATCCCCGGATACCGGGCTGGACCGGATCGCACAATTGGGCGGCTTGGCTGAGGATTCCGGACAACTCGACGCCGCAGTATCCGCCTTTGAATTTGTGGTGCGCGAGAGCGGCGACGCGGTAGCTCGTCTCAATGCCCGTCTGCACCTGATCGACATCGGGATGTTGCAGGACCCGGACGCGAATCCCGAAAGGATCCGCCGCGAATATGAGGAGTTGCTGGACGCCTATGGTTTTGCCGCTCCCACCCTCCAGCTGCAGGTGGCCTATTCCGAATTCCTGGCCTATGAAATGGGGGAACCGGAACCCGCCATCACCATGCTGAAGCAAAGTCTGGAACTCCCGCTTTCCAATCATATTGAGGGCTACCTGAAATTGAGCCTGGGGGACATCCTGGTATTTGACCGGCGATTTAACGAGGCCCTTATCCTGTTTTCCCAGGTACAGAAAATGCTCAAGAACGACGTAATGGGGCAACAGGCGCGGTTCAAAGTGGCTCAGACCAGTTTCTACAAGGGGGATTTTGACTGGGCGCTAACACAGCTCAAGGTGCTGCGCACTTCCACTTCGCAATTGATTGCCAACGACGCCATGCAACTAAGCCTGATCATCTCGGACAATTCCCTGGAGGATTCCACCCGGACAGCGCTGCGCAAATACGCCGAGGCCGACTTGCTGGCCTTCCAGAAAAAGGAAGACGAGGCCCTGCAAACCCTTGAGGAGATCCTAACCCTCCACAAAGGGGAAAAAATTGAGGATGAGGCCCTGCTCATGCACGGCAAATTGCTCCAGTCCCGGGGCGACGACTCGGGTGCCCTGCTGAGTTTTCGCAAGATCGTGGAGTTCTACGGCAACGATATCCTGGCGGACGACGCCCACTTTGCGCTGGCCGAACTCTACCGGACCCGTCTGAATGAACCGGAGCGGGCCATGGAGCATTACCGCGAAATCATCTACCGCTTTCAGGACAGCTATTATTTTCCCGAAGCCCGGAAACAATTCCGCATCCTGCGGGGGGATCCGGTAAATTAGTACGAATCTATACCCTACTATGGTCATCTATAACGTTACGGTGCATGTTGAGGACGCCATCCGCGAAGACTGGTTGCAATGGATGCAGCAGACGCATATCCCTCAGATGCTGGGAACCGGGAAGTTCAGTAATGCCCGGATCTGCAGGGTCCATTCCGGGGAAGAAACCGGAGGGGTTACCTATGCCGTGCAGTATTCGTGCGGCAGCTTTGAACAGTTGCAGGAATATTACGATTCCCATGCGGACATATTGCGGCAGCGGACTACCGAGCGTTTCGGCGACCGTTGCCTCGCCTTCCGCACTGAACTCGAACTCATCAGCGAACATTGATGTCAGGCGCCCGCGAACAACTCTTCGTATACGGCACGCTGCTCGATGCTTCCCTGAGGCAATGGATCTTCGGGAGGATCCCGGAGGACCAGGCGGACCGCCTCCCCGGTTTTGAAAAACTGGAACGTTCCGTGGCGGACGCCTATCCGGAAGTAAAGCGCTCGGAAGACCCGAAAGCATATGTTGACGGCCTTTGCCTGGACCTGAGTGAAGACGAGCTGGCCCGCGCCGATGCCTATGAAACCAGCCTTTATTACCGGGAAAAACTGGAATTGGCATCGGGGACCATTGCGTGGGTCTACCTGTCGGCAGCCGGGAAAAACCCATCGACTTGAGCCGGCAGGGGAAATCCCGCCGG
>JBNKHB010000349.1:0-2550 GCA_050290125.1 Robiginitalea sp. | reverse complement strand
TACCGGCTGTGGGTCAGGATCAGTCGGAGGGATCTCAAAAGCTGGTCGGTTTAAAGTCCCGAAAGATACGGCAGAAAGGTTCGCAATCCACAGTGGGGTTCCTATTTACGGCAACCCTCCAGCAGGATCTGCCCAAAGCGGTACATATCCGAAAAGGAACAGTAGAACGGGGCCGGGGCCAGGCGGATCACATTGGGCTCGCGCCAGTCCGTTATCACTCCCCGCTCCATCAGGTACTCGAAGAGTTCCCTTCCTTCCCCGTGCAGGAAAACCGAAAGTTGGCAGCCTCGATCTGCCGGCGTAATGACCTCGAATCGGCTGGCGACCTGCCGGTCCACCTCGTTCAGGATAAACTCCAGATAAGCCGTGAGTTGCGCGCTTTTTGCAATAAGCGCGTCCATGCCTACCTCATCGAACAATTTCAGGGAAGCCAGGTACGGGGCCAGCGCCAGCACCGGCGGGTTGCTGAGCTGCCAGGCGTCTGCCGTGGGCGTCGGGTCAAAGTCGGGTTCCATAAGGAAGCGGGTCTCCTTCCTGGTCCCCCACCAGCCTTCCATTCGCGGCAGGTCCGGGTTGCCCAGGTGCCGCTCATGGATAAAGACCCCGGAGGCGTTGCCCGGGCCCGAATTCATGTATTTATAGCTGCACCAGGCTGCAAAGTCCGCACCCCAGTCGTGCAGTTTGAGTTGCACGTTCCCAGCGGCATGCGCCAGGTCCCAGCCCACGCGGGCCCCGGCCTCGCGTCCGCGGCGCGTAATGGCCTCCATGTCCAACACCTGCCCGTTGTAGTAGTTGACCCCTCCCATCAGCACCAGTGCCAGTTCATCCGCATGGTTGTCTATGGCCCCAAGGATGTCTTCCGTGCGCCAAAAATGTTCGCCGGAACGCTTTTGGACCTCCACCAGTGCAGTCTCCGGATCCAGGCCGTGCATCCGGAGCTGGCTTTTCAACATGTACTGGTCCGAAGGGAACGCCTTTTCTTCACACAGGATTTTATAACGCCGCTCATCCGGGCGGAAAAAGGATACCATCAGCAGGTGCAGGTTTACTGTGAGGGTATTCATTACGGTTACCTCCTCGGGACGGGCGCCGACCACCCGGGCCAGGGGCGGTATTAGTTCTTCGTGATAGGTCCACCAGGGCCGCTTCGCGTGAAAATGCCCTTCCACCGCCAACTCCTTCCAGTCCTGCATGATCTCCTCCACAAAGGCACCAGCGGTGACCGGCTGCAGGCCCAGTGAATTACCCGTAAAGTAAATGGCATCCTTGCCGTCGATTTGCGGAATGTGGAATTTTGCCCTGTAGCCGCGTAGCGGATCCGCCGCATCCAGGGCGGCTGCACAGGCTTCCGTGTTTTCAAATTGCATGCTCACTCGCAGGTTTGAGCCCAAAAGTACGATGAAGTTGGGGAACTTCATGAGGTGCGCCACCTTTGGGAAGGCACGTAGGTTTTCCAGCTAGCTTTTTGAAAAACACGGCCTAATCCCTGAACCGCATTTCCAGGATATGCGGCTGGAAACCCGTTTTCTCATAGGCCTTTACCGCGGGCAAGTTGTCCTGATACACGGTGAGGCGCATTTCGGTGAGTCCCTGCTGCCTGGCCCAGGCCTTAAGCGCCTCTACGATCCGGCCGTTGATCCCACGTCCCCTGAATTCCGGAAGCGTATACATGAAGCCGAAATAGGCATAGGCATCATGGTCCAGATACGGCCGGGGGCTGCGCCGGGCGGCATATCCCGAGGCCACCACGCGGTCCCCCAGCTCCGCCACCAGAAGGCAGGCATGCCCATCAGAAAGCAAGCCGGGCAAATCGTAGTACCGCACAGGATCCTGCCGGATGGTGGGATCAAAAGGCCGCTCGTCCCGGATAAGGGCCTGTTCAAATTGTTCCAAAACCGGAAGATCGGCCGCGCTGGCCCTGCGAAGTATGATGTCCATATCCAAACCCTTTGTGGGAATGAAGGTAGGAATCCTGCGCGAAAAAAGACATGGACCCGCCAACCTCCATTTTAGTAAGTTTGCAGAAAACCACCCATGCATTTCTTATCCAGGGAGCTGGAAGACTACATCGCCGCCTGCAGCGAAGCCGAACCGGAACTGCTGCAGGAACTCACCCGGGAGACCCATTTAAAAGTGCTGCGCCCTCGCATGATCACCGGGCACCACCAGGGGCGCGTGCTCAGTTTATTCTCACGGCTGGTGAACCCGGGCGCCATCCTGGAGATCGGCACCTATACCGGGTATTCGGCCCTGTGCCTGGCCGAGGGGCTGCGCGAAGACGGCGTCCTGCATACCATTGACCATAACTCGGAGCTCTTTGAGATCCAGAGACGCTATTTTGACCGCAGTCCGTACGGAAACCGGATCGTGCAACATACCGGGGAAGCCCTGGAGATCATCCCTGCACTGCCCCAGACCTTTGACCTGGTCTTTATCGATGCCGAAAAAGTCGAATACGCGGAATACCTGGAAGCCGTGCTTCCCAAAACCCGCCAGGGCGGCCTGATCCTGCTGGACAATGTCCTGTGGAGCGGGAAGGTGCTGGAAACC
>JBNKHB010000348.1:0-2556 GCA_050290125.1 Robiginitalea sp. | reverse complement strand
GGGGGCCTTGAATTCAATATCCATCTTGACCGGGCGCTGGCGCTGCTCCTGCGTCCATTTGGCGTCGTATTCTTTTTGCATTTCTTCCTGCATGCTCTTGGAGAAGGTAAACAGCGAATCGTAGCCGCCGAAGCCCGGCGCTTCGGGCATGATGCTGTGGCTTATCGCCAGGCTATTCCCGCGAACAGAAATAATACCCTCCGATCCGATCAGTTGGATCACTTCCTGACCGCCCGTACCGCTGATGAAATTCACCCGAAGGGTAAGTTGATAGGCCGGGTGCGCATCGCAATCGGGGTACTGCATCACCCCAGACATCACATCAGGCAAATTTCGGCCATCCTTCCAGTAGCTGAATTGGCCGGTACTGTAGATGCTTTCCGGTCCCAGCGAATTGGTCATGAAGTGGGTGCCGCTAAGCAGGTGGATGAACAAATCACCGGCCACGCCCGTGCCCACCTCCTTAAAGGCGCGCCACCAGAAAAACTTCTTGGCGTCGAAGGGCATTTTTTCCGTGGCTTCGATAAAGGTCTCCCAATCCGTGGTCTCCGCACTGGCATCCTTGGGAATGGTATATTGCCAGGCGCCGATAGAGCTCTGGCGGTCGTAAATGGCATTGACCATATTCAGGTCCCCGATCTCGCCGGCGGCCAGCAATTCCTTTGCTTTGGCGTAGCCGATACTGCTTACGCGCTGGCTGCCCACCTGTACCACCTTCCCGGAAGCTTTGGCCGCTTCCATGACCGGATAACCCTGGTCGATCGTATAGACCATGGGCTTTTCGAGATAGACGTGTTTGCCCTTGGCCAGGGCGTCCAGGGTGATTTGTGCATGCCAGATATCCGTGGTGCAGACCAAAACTGCGTCGATATCTTCCCGATCCAGCAGGTCCTTGTAATTCCGGGTGGTGAAGATCTCGTCCCCATGCTGTTCCTTGGCGTTGGTGATCCTCCCTGTATAGAGATCGCAGATGCCCGCCAGTTCCACTCCGGGTACCCTTAGGGCGGTCCTCAGGTCAAAATGCCCCTGCACGCCGTAACCGATCACACCGATACGGATGGTATCGTTGGGCGTGATGGGACGGCTGTACTGCAAAATGCGTTGCTCCGCTTTCGCCTGGGCGGCAAAAGAGGACATGGGAGCCGCGGCAGAAGCCAGGGCGGTGGCACCGATCTGTTGCAGGAACTTTCTCCTGGAGGATGCACTGTTGTTCTTCATCGGGATATGCGTTTAGTTATTGATGTTTTACTTCAGGGAATATCTCACAAAGGTGAACTTTTGCTGTCTGAACCCCTGTCTAAAGGAAGATGCAATATAAGCATATTGCTTACTATCCGTGGATGGTTGGGGATTCAATTTAGAAAGGTAAAGTAACCCAAACAATTTGAGGTGGCGCAGGTATCTCTTTTCCTGAAGTAGTACGAATCCAATGGTGTTATCCAAGTAGACTCAGGGCACCACCACGATCTTCCCATTCGCCCGGTTGGATTCCATCAACTGATGCGCTTCAACGATCTCTTCCAAAGCCATTACCCGGCCAATGGGCAAATTAATCTTCCCCTCCTCCACCTGCCCGACAAAATCCCGGAAGGCAGAAGCAGGGCTGCGCACCGATCCGCTGTCGTACACCGTGAGTTTAACGGTGGGAGGGATGAATTCCATGGGAGCGAAGTTTTTGATATCCCATTGCTCGGACAACATGCCCGTCATACAGGCCGTACCTCCCGGTCGGAGGCAGCGCAGGGAATCCTGCAGTGTTGGCGTCCCTACCAGTTCCAATACCTTATCTACGCCATTAGGGAACTGTTCTCGGAGTTTACCGGCGATGGCACCGTCGTCAATGATCACCGCGGATACACCATTCGTTCTGAGCAATTCGGTTCTATCCGGATTCCTGGTGGTGGAAACGACAGTTAGCCCCGCTTCACGAGCTATTTGTGCGGCCAGTAGCCCAACCGACGAGGTACCGCCCCGAATCAATAAAGTTTCACCGGGCCGGATCTCCAATGCAGGATACAACGAGCCGTGCGCCGTCTGGAACAGTTCGGGGATGGCGCCCAGGGTCTCCCAGGGCAAACTGCTCTCAAATGGGACAACGATGTGGCGCGGGACGCAGGTGTACTCGGCATAGCTGCCGTCGTAATCCCGTCCCATCTCGCCCATAAAGGCAAATACCTGCTGGCCTGGCGCAAAGGTCCCCGCGGGATCCGATTCCACCTGACCCGCACATTCGATCCCCAATACCCTTGGGAACCTCACCGAGGGCGAGAATCCCTTGCGGGTCATCAGTTCGGAGCGGTTCAGGCCAAAGGCCCGCACCCGGATAAGCACCTCATCAGGCCCGGGTACCGGAACCGGCCGCTCCTCGAGCTTCAGGTTGGTGGCTTCGCCGGGATCGTATATTACAGCTGCTTTCACGCGCTTAAAAACGGCTGGTCGTAATGCCGTTTCCCGGTGGCCTTGTACAGGGCATTGGCCAATGCGCCGAAGACCGGCGGGAAGGTGGGCTCACCCAGGCCGGTAGGATCGTTTTCGTTCTCCACAAAGTGGATGTCG
>JBNKHB010000347.1:0-2576 GCA_050290125.1 Robiginitalea sp. | reverse complement strand
ATGGGATCCCGCAGTTCGTAGAACAGGCAGAAAGGTTCGGGCTGGCCAGCCCGGCTTTCAGCAATCAGGGCTATTTTTTTGACTACGACCGCGACGGCGACCTGGACATGGCCCTGCTCAACCACAATCCCAAATCGCTGCCCATCCTGAATGTAGCCGCCACGCGCCAAATGCTGGAGCAGGACGACCCCCTCCAGGGCCTGCGGCTGTATCGCCAGGACAACGGCCGTTTTACGGATGTCACTGCACAGGCAGGTATCAACGGATCGGCCCTGAGTTATGGGCTTGGGCTCGGCATCTCGGACGTGAATGCAGACGGATGGCCCGATTTCTATGTATCCAACGACTATGCCGTGCCGGATTACCTCTACATCAATAACGCAGACGGCACCTTTTCCAACCAATTACAGGAAACCCTGGGCCACACCAGCCATTTTTCCATGGGGAACGACATCGCCGACATCAACAACGACGGCTTGCAGGATATTTTTACCCTGGACATGCTGCCGCAGGACAACCGCCGGCAGAAGCTGCTGCTGTCGCCGGATAATTACGACAAGTTCGACCTGAACGTACGCAGCGGCTTTCACTACCAGTACATGCGCAACATGCTGCAGCTCAATACGGGCACAGGCGGCTTCAGCGAGATCGGGCAATTGGCCGGGGTCTCCAACACCGATTGGAGCTGGTCCGCCTTGCTGGCCGATTATACCAACGACGGCTGGAAGGACCTTTTTATCACCAACGGCTACTACCGGGATTATACGAACCTGGATTTTATCAATTACATGGAGGATCTTGTCGCGGAGAAAGGGCGGCTGATGCGGTCGGATGTACTGGAGATCGTCCAGCGGATGCCTTCCTCCCTGCTCACCAACTACCTGTACATCAACCAGGGTGGCACCAGCTTCTCGGACCGGACGCGGGCAGACGGGGTGGAGCAGGCCGCCAACAGCAACGGGGCCGCCTATTCGGACCTGGACGGGGACGGGGACCTGGACCTGATCGTAAACAACATCAACCAGCCCGCCTTTATTTACCGCAACGATTCGGATTCCTCGGAAAAGCATTACCTGCAAGTTCGCCTGATCGGGGAAGGAAACAATTCCCAGGGCATCGGGGCTGCCGTTACGGTCTATTCCGACGGGTTGCCGCAGAAGGTGGAACAGATGCCTACCCGGGGTTATCTTTCCACGGTAAGCAACCGCTTGCATTTTGGGCTTGGATCCCGCCTGTCGGTGGATTCCGTCCGAATCCAATGGAACAGCGGAGCCGTCCAAACCCTTAAGGAAGTGGCGGCGAACCAACTGCTGGAAGTCTCCGAAAAAGAGGCGTCGGTGCCAGCCGAAGCTCCGGAAACACCAGCGACCTACCTGGTGGAAGCGCCCGGTCTGCTTTCCTATTTCAGCCAGCCGGTGCCGGTCAACGATTTTAAGCGCCAGCCCCTGCTCATCGCACAATTTTCACACCGCTCGCCTATCCTGGCCGTCGCAGACCTGAACGGCGATGGGCTGGAGGATGTGGTCGTCGGAGGCGGACAGGGCGTTCCCACATCGGTCTACCTGAAGAAACCCTCCGGAAGCTTTGCACTGCGGCCCGTGTCCGCTTTTGAAGCTGACCGGGCACACGTGGACGGGGCATTGGAAGTATTCGAAGCAAACGGGGACGGGATCCCGGACCTGTATGCCGGCAGCGGCGGCTACCACGATCTGGATCCGGCAGATCCCCTTTTACAGGACCGATTGTACCTGGGGGATGGAACCGGCGGCTTTAGGCGCGCTTCGGACGCGATCCCGCAACTGCCTTCCAGCGCCGGCTGTGTAAAGGCCGGGGATGTGAACGGGGACGGTGCCAAGGACCTGTTTATTGGCGGCAGGGTGGTGCCCGGACGCTATCCGGAGACCCCGGCCAGCTATGTCCTGCTCAATGACGGCTCCGGACATTTTGAAGACCGGACACAGAGCGTGGCGCCTCAACTCTCCCGGATCGGTATGGTTACCGATGCCTTATGGACCGATGTGGACGGGGACGGCGCCGAAGACCTGGCTGTCGTAGGCGAATGGATGCCCGTGGTCTGGAACCTGAACCGTTCCGGGAAGCTGGTGCGCGAATCAGAGGGCTATCCCGGGGCAATGGCCTTTGGCTGGTGGAACTGTATTGCGCAATCCGATCTCAATGGAGACGGGAAACCGGATTTCGTGCTCGGAAATATGGGGTTGAACACCCAATTCCAGGCCAGCGAAGCCGAGCCGCTGGAGCTGTTCTATGATGATTTTGACGACAACGGGGCCGTGGACCCCATCTTTACCTATTACATAGGCGGGCAGCGCTACCCGTATCTGACGCGCGATGAGCTCCTGGGCCAACTGGCGCGGTACCGGTCGCGATTTACCAGCTATGAAAGTTTTGCAGACGCCACCCTGGAGGACATCTTCAGCGAGGGGGAGATCCGAGAGGCCGGACATTTACAGGCAAATGCCATGCGAACCACCGTCTACCTGAGCCAGCCGAATGGCGGATACAAAGAGGCGCAGTTACCGGTACAGTCACAGTACGCGCCGGTACAGGCAATCGTC
>JBNKHB010000346.1:0-2586 GCA_050290125.1 Robiginitalea sp. | reverse complement strand
CTGAAATACCAGCGCAAGGCGGCTCAGGCCATCAAGCGCGCACGCCACCTGGCGTTGATGCCGTACGTAGGTGACCTTTTAAAATAAGCGGAATCATGGAGTTGATATTGAAGCAAGACGTTGAGAACCTCGGGTTCAAAGACGATTTGGTAACCGTTAAGAACGGTTACGGACGTAATTTTCTGATTCCTAAAGGTATGGCCGTCCTGGCTACACCTTCCGCCAAAAAGGTGCTGGCCGAGAACCTGCGCCAAAAGGCCCACAAGGAGAAGCAGGCCATCGAAGCCGCCGAGAAGACCGCCGAGGCCCTGAAGGCCCTGGAAGTTAAGATCCCGGCCAAGGTAGGCGAGGCAGATAAGCTGTTTGGTTCCGTAACCAACATCGACCTGGCAGCCGCGCTTGAGAAGGAAGGCCATGCGATCGATAAGAAGTATATCAGCATCAAGGGAGGCGCCGTTAAGCGCGCCGGACCCTACGAAGCGGAGATCCGCCTGCATCGCGAGGTACAGGTAGCCTTCGGCTTTGAGGTGGTGCCCGAACAGAAATAATCCCCCAGGGGTTAGAAAATATGATCCATCCCGGCGCAAACCGGGATGGATTTTTTTATGAATACCGAACCCATGAAGTACAGGCGACTCAGCAAGGAACAGTTGGAAGAACTCCATCAGGAATTCATCAACTTCCTGGCCACCCAGTCCATCACATCGGAGGAATGGGATCGTATCAAAAAGGACCAGCCCGAAGCGGCGGAGCAGGAGCTGGATGTATTCAGCGACCTGATCTGGGAAGGGGTGTTGGGCCGGGTGGAATACCTGGAGCACATCAGCGCGCAGCAAATGCACCTGTTCCATTGCGGGCCAAAGGAGATGAAGCTGATCTCCGTAAAGGTGCTGAACCCGGATATTGACCTTCGGGAACCGGAAGGTTTCGGTTGGTTCAAGAAAAACTGGCAATCCGATTTTGTGGAGTACCTAACTGCCTCAAAGGCGTATTCCAACGATCCGAACGCCGATAAATTTTCCCTGATCGAAAGGGGCGGGGTGATCACCAAAGGGGATTTGTACCGCTGGTTTGACGAGATGATGGAATCCTGATAAGGAGCAGCTGGCGGCAAGGCGCCATTCCCTTATATTTGCAGCACGCAGCTAACTATGGCACAGAAACCATCCATTCCAAAAGGCACCCGCGATTTCTCCCCGGCCGAAGTGGCGCGCAGGGAATACATTGTATCCGTAATTAAGGAACAGTTCGAGCGATTCGGCTTCCAGCCTATCGAAACCCCCTCCTTCGAGAACTACGATACCCTGATGGGAAAATACGGGGAGGAAGGGGACCGGCTGATCTTTAAGATCCTGAACTCCGGAGACTATCTCAGCAAGGTGCAGGAAGAGGACTACCAGGCCCGGGACGCCCAACGGCTCACACCGCAGATTAGCGAGAAAGCCCTGCGCTACGACCTCACCGTGCCCTTTGCGCGCTATGTGGTCATGCACCGGAACGAATTGGAATTCCCTTTCAAGCGTTACCAGATCCAACCGGTATGGCGTGCTGACCGCCCGCAGCGGGGCCGGTTCCGGGAATTCTGGCAGTGCGACGCCGATGTGGTGGGCGCCTCCGGCATCGTGCAGGAACTGGAATTCATTCAGTTGTACGACCGGGTGTTTTCCCAATTAGGGCTGAAGGGGGTAACGATTAAAATCAACCACCGAAAGGTCCTTTCCGGTATTGCAGAAGTAATCGGGGCTGCGGAGAAACTGACCGATTTTACGGTAGCCCTGGACAAACTGGACAAGATTGGCCGGGAAAAAGTAGAGGCGGAAATGCTGGAACGCGGCATTTCGGCTGAGGCGGTAGAAAAAGCCGCACCGCTGTTTGAACTCGGCGGAGGCACCCAAGAGCAACTCCAATCGCTCAAGGATTTGCTGGCACCTTCCGGCGCCGGCATGCAAGGGCTTGCCGAACTGGAGGAACTCCTTTCGGAAACCGCTCAGTTGGGACTGGGGGCTTCGCGCTGCGAATTGCAAATCACCCTGGCCCGCGGCCTGAACTACTATACCGGGGCTATCCTGGAGGTGGCCGCCCCGGAGTCGGTGGAAATGGGTTCCATTGGCGGCGGTGGACGCTACGACGATCTGACCGGGATCTTCGGCATGCCGGACGTGAGCGGCGTGGGCATTTCCTTTGGCCTGGACCGCATCTACCTGGTGCTGGAGGAGCTCGGGTTGTTCCCGGCGTCGCTGGACCAGTCCCTGGAGGTATTCTGTGTGAACTTCGGCAAGGAGGAGGCGCGTGCCGCCCTGAAGCTGGTCCTGCAACTCAGGAGCCGGGGAATACGGGCGGACCTGTATCCGAACGATACAAAGGTGGGCAAACAATTCAAATATGCGGATAAACGGGGTGTCCCTTACGTTGTCCTTATCGGAGAGGAAGAGCTCAAAGCCGGGTCGTTTACCGTCCGCGATATGAAAGGGGGCGAACAAAAGAGCTATCCGCTGGGTGCCTGGGAGGATTTTGCGGACCGGCTACAAGCGTGACCGTATCTCCTTAATGACCTTGCCGTAATACCCGGCTCCGTGCGGCACGTAG
>JBNKHB010000345.1:0-2591 GCA_050290125.1 Robiginitalea sp. | reverse complement strand
GTCTTTATCGTGCTGATGGTCTTCCCGGGCGAGATCGCCGGGCTCTTCCTGAGCCACCGGCCGGACATGTCGGCCGAAGAACTGGCCACGAACACTTTTGTATTGGAGCACACCCCCTTTGCCATGCGGCTGGTCTTTGCCGCCACGCCCATCATAGCGCTGCAATTGATCGGGGCCGCCTACTTCCAGGCGGTGGGCAAGGCCATCCCGGCGCTCTTGCTGACCCTCACCCGCCAGGGCTTCTTCTTTATCCCTTTGATTCTGATCCTCCCGCATTTCTGGCAGGAAACCGGCGTCTGGCTTTCCTTTCCGATCGCGGATACGCTGGCGACGATCGTTACGGGTTATTACCTTAAAAAGGAAGTGGACCGGGAGCTGAGTTAAGCGGTGCTTTCGGTAGCTTTCCCAGTTGTGATTGGATTTTTCCGGACCCAGGTAAACAGACCTTCTGAAATCAAAGTCCGGCCATTCTTATCCCAGGATCGTGTCGACCAGTTCCTGCGCGAAATCCTCTTGCGCCATCTGAGCGGCAGCCGCCTCCGCATTCCGTTTGTATTCAGGGTTTTCCCACAGGTCTTTGATGAGTGGCGATAATTTCGCCACCGACAGCTGGGTAATACCCGGGCCCTTCGGCCCGAATCCCTTCCCGGCCATCAGCCGGTTCCACAGGTACTGGTCAATGATGTGGGGCACGATCATGGTAACGCAACCGAACTTGGCCGCCATATGCGTGGTGCCCGAGCCCCCGTGGTGGACCATAGCGTAAATATGCGGCAACAACCAATCGTACGGGACACTTTCCGTAAATAAAAACCGATCGGTATTATAGTTTTCAGGAGCCACCAGGCCGCCTGCCGCGGTGTTCAGGATGGCCGGAATCCCTAAGGAATCCAATGTTTCCAGGGCAATGCGGGTCTTTGCTCCAGGCTCCGGATTGGTCATGCTGCCAAAGGTGAAGAGCATGAGTTTCGGGTGCTTTGCCACAAAGGCCTTCAGCTCCTCGGACGGCTCCCACTGTACCGTCTTGTCCCGTTCGTGATAGCCCAGCACATGAACGTGCGGCGGCCACTCCGGAGGCCGGTCAAAGAGGGCCGGTGAAATGGTATAAATGCTTTGTTCGTTGCGGAGCACTTCCTTTACTTGCGCATTGCTCAGTTTGCCTACCCCGGGCAACGGCTTTGCCTCTGCAATGATGGAGCGCACCAACCCAAGCCCGGCCAACCCGTAAGAGGCCTTATTCCAATACGGTCCCCAATTACGTGCAAAGGCAATGTGGCTCATCTGCCCGGTGGGATGCAGGATATACGGTACGGGGCTCAACAGGGTAGCACGCCCGGGGTGTTGCCGCCCCCAGACAAAGCCATAAATGGTCTTGGTGTGATGCACCAGCCGGTCGGGATCTTCGGCCTGTACCGCCTCGTATTGCCGGCGTGCCAGTTCTTTCCGCATGGGTGCAAACACCTTGGCCAGTTTGTAGTACGCCTTGACTTTCTGCCAGCGCGTGCCGCTGCCCCCCATGGCCGCCTTGCCGTAATCGCTCTCCAGCAGTTCGATGAATTCGGGGCCCAGCGTCCGGAACCCGAACCCGGAAGCTTCCGCCAGGTTTCGGAACTGCTCCGGCATGATGCAGACCACCTCATGGCCCGCCTTTTTAAGGAGTTCGCCCACGGCCAGGAAGGGCTCCATATCGCCCCGGGTGCCGATGGACATGCATACGATTTTCATTGGAGTCGGTTGTCCGTTTGAAGGTAGGGATTAATCCCATAGGTCCGCCTACATGACCCTCCGGCAATCGGAATACCTGTGTCCTTGGGGATGCGTGCCCCGGAATTTTAATAAAGGTTTAACATCGGTTTAAGTACTGTTTTACAGGGCTTTAACCCTATTTTGTTTAATAGAGCACGTATAAACCTTAAACCATCTCCTTTTTATTCTATCTTAAGAATTGACAAGCAACCTGCCGCCAATACCGACCCCCCGTGTTGGAGGATGACATAACAGCAACCGATCACTCAACCAGGATCGCACCGAAAAACGCACATACCCGGGCTTCCGCCCTCGAGGTACTCGTTTCCATTTTAGGGAACGGGCTGCTGCTGTTGGGTCTTTTCTTCCTTCTCTTTACCTCCTGCGGCCCCGCCCGCGACTCCATCCAGCCCACCACCGGCCTGGATTCCCTGCAAACTTTTACCGAAGCGGGCACCCTCCCGATCCCGCAGCAATGGTGGACGGATTTCAACGACCCGGCCCTGAACGAATTGGTGGATACCGCCCTTTCGCGGAACCTGAACCTGGCCGCCACCTGGGAGCGCTTTAAGCAGGCAGACGCCGTTTTCCGCCGTGAGCGCAGCAACCGCTGGCCTCAGATCGACGCCTCCGCGCAATCCGCTATCAGCCGTCCGGAACCCGACTTTGCCGGGGGCGAGAACATCCAGTTCGGGGCCTCCGCGGGCTACGAATTTGATTTGTGGGGCCGGATCGGCACCGCCATCCGGGCGGAACAATACCGGGCCCAAGCCAGTTTTGCGGATTACCAAACCGCCGCGCTCTCGGTGGCCGCCGAGGTAAGCCTCGCCTGGTTCCGGCTGCAG
>JBNKHB010000344.1:0-2597 GCA_050290125.1 Robiginitalea sp. | reverse complement strand
GTGGATTCGGTTACATACCTAAAGGCAAAGGCTTCCGGCCGACCCCTCTTATTGGTGGATGTGCGGGAGCCCTCGGAATACCATGCACACCACCTGGAGGAAGCGGAAAACATTCCTCTGATGAACCTGGAAAGCGAATGGAAGCGTCTGGAAGCGATTCCGGAACTCTACCTGATCTGTAAAAGCGGGCCGCGCAGCCGCCAGGCATTTCAACTGCTTAGTGTGCACCTGCCAAAACAACAGGTTCGCTGGATTCAGGGGGGTATGCGCGACTACAAGGTTGAAAATCTATGATGCAACCCGACCTGATCTGGTTATGCGGGGCATTCTTTGCCATCGCGGTTTTGTATTCGGCAGCGGGTTTTGGCGGAGGTTCTTCTTATCTGGCGTTACTGAGCCTCAGCCTCAGCGAATTCTACGAGATCCGTACGCTGGCTCTGCTTTGCAATCTGGTGGTAGTTACCGGGAGTGTGATCCTGTTTTACCGAAAAGGCCACCTGGATTGGAAATTGTGCATTGCCTTCACCTTGGCCAGCATCCCGCTTGCTTTTATAGGCGCCCGGTTTGAATTACAGGAAAACGTCTTTTTCGGGATACTCGGCGCGGCGCTCATTATTTCGTCCCTGGCACTGGGCTACCAGGCATTGATTCGTCTTAAATCCCGGATTGAAACGCGTTCCTATCCCCGCTGGATGACCTACCTGCTGGGCGGAGGCATTGGGCTGCTCTCGGGTCTGGTGGGGATTGGCGGCGGGATTTTCCTGGCCCCGGTACTCAATCACCTCCGGTGGGATCAACCCATCCGGATTGCCGCCCTCGCCAGTTTCTTTATCCTGGTAAACTCATTGTCCGGCCTGGCAGGACTCTGGTCGGCCGGAACCCTGCAAGCCCCTCTTGTACCTGCTTTGGCACTGATCGGGGCCGTCCTGATCGGCGGGCAGATCGGGGTGCGCATGACCTTGAGCCATCTCACTTCTCAGGGCATCCGGCTCGTTACCGCAGTCCTTGTATTTATCGTAGGGGTCCGGGTTTTATTGATCAACGGAATGCAACTGGACTTAGGGATATGATTGCGCAAAAGGAGGCATATGAAATGGTTATGGCGACCGCCCGGTCCTTCGGAACGGAAACGGTGCCACTGGCGCAGGCTCCCGGCAGGTATTTGGCAGCACCAGCGCGAGCGGACCGAGACCTGCCTCCCTATGACCGGTCCACCATGGATGGGATCGCCATCGCTTTCAGCGATATAGCCGAAAGGAGGCAACAGTTTACTTGTGTAGGTATGGCAGCTGCCGGATCTCCCAGGCAGCAGTTGCCACCGGGCGATTATTGCCTGGAAATCGCAACCGGAGCGGTCATCCCGGACGGTGCGGATACGGTGGTCCCCTACGAAGACGTGCTGAGGGAAGGAGATCACTTTCGTATACAAACCGATATTAAGAAAGGGCAGAACATCCATCCGCAGGGCAGCGATACCGGCCAGGGCGCCGTCTTGCTGCAGGCGGGTACCCGCATAGGACCTGCCGAGGTTGCCGTCCTGGCATCGGTGGGGCAGGGGATTGTGCCCGTACACCGGGTTCCGAAGATCACCGTATTCTCAAGCGGGGATGAACTGGTTCCGGTGGAAAAGGTCCCTTTACCTCATCAGATCCGCAGTTCTAATGTACATGCGCTGCAGGCGGCATTGGGTTCGCTCGGTATCGATCCGGTATGCCTTCATTTGCCGGATGATCCGGATGCCATCCGCCAGGGTTTGAAGGAGGCGCTTATGACCTCCGATGCCGTCCTCCTTAGCGGCGGTGTATCCAGAGGCAAATACGACCATATCCCGGACGTGCTCAACGCCTTGGGAGTTAGGAAATCATTCCACCGGGTAGCGCAGCGCCCCGGCAAGCCCTTCTGGTTTGGTATCGAAGCATCCTCCGGGTGCATGGTATTTTCATTTCCCGGAAATCCCGTCTCCACTTTTTTGAATTATCATTTGTATTTTAGGGATTGGCTGTATCGGGGTTGGGGACTGAACCCACCGAGAATTGAGGCAATTCTGGCGGAACCAATGTCCAATCCCACGCAGCTTACGCTATTCAGGTCCGTTCGCCTGGCCAATGAGGAAGGCAGCCTGCAGGCCAGACCGGTATCCATCAACAGTTCCGGGGACTTCCTGAGCCTTTCCAGGGCCGACGGCTTTGCCCGGGTGGAGCCCTCCGAAAATGAGCTAAAGGCCGGAACGCGTATTTCGGTAATCCCATATAACCCGCTTTGGTGATGATGCACGAACTTAAAAATATCGTAACCGCCTATAATCACGCCCATGCCTCGGGTCTAAAAGCAGTACTGGCCACGGTGGTGGCCCTGGATGGCTCCTCCTACCGGCGCCCGGGCGTTCGCATGTTGTTACTTGAAAACGGCGGGGCCTACGGTGCGGTCAGCGGGGGCTGCGTGGAAAAAGAAGTCCATCGCCAGGCCGCAGAGGTATTCGCTACCGGCCAGACCAAGATGATGACCTATGACGGCCGGTTCCGCCTGGGTTGTGAGGGTATCCTGTATATTCTGCTAGAGCCTTTTGAGCCGGGATCGGATTTCCTGAAGGCCTTTCA
>JBNKHB010000343.1:0-2601 GCA_050290125.1 Robiginitalea sp. | reverse complement strand
GAACATGAAGGTGCCGTAGCCCCGCATTCCCCCCGTATGCCCCCAGAGCGTGCGACCCGCGAAAAAGATCTCGCGTACGCCCAGGCCGTAACCGGTAAAGACCGGATCCCCGATCGGGTAGAAGTTCAGCATTTTGGTGCGGGACGCAGAAGTCAGCGCATTCCCGTTAAAGAGGTGCTGGGCCCACAGCGACAGGGAGCTGGCCGTTGAAAAAACGTCTGCCGCCGTAAAGAAAACGCTGTGGTAGGCCGGACCGTACTGATCGGTAATGTCCACCAGCATCCCGTCGCCGTTTGTATCCCGCCACGGGGCGGCGATCGGCGGGGGTACATTCTCATTGGCCGCAAAGTAGATGCCTTCCAGCCCCAAAGGGCTCCAAAGCTGTTCCCGCATCACCTGCCCGACGGATTTGCCGGTAACCGCTTCGATCAACAGGCCCAGCACCATGAAATTCCCATTGGAATACTCGTAATCAGTACCGGGGGCAAATACGGGTTCGCCGATGTAACCAACAAGATCAGCAGGGGGGATGGGTTGGGTCAGATTGCTTTCCACCGTTGGCCACAGGTCCGGATGCTGAAAATGATCCCGGAGCCCTGCAAAGTGATTGAGCAGTTGGTTAATGGTAATGTCGGGGTCAATGTTCGGGTTTCCCGTATCAACATACATGCCGATGGAGTCCTCCAGGCTCAGCAGGCCTTCCTCCTCCAACCTGAGGACGGTAGCGCCTACCACGGTCTTGGTAATACTGGCGATCCCGAATTTAGCGTCCACGGGCATGGGTTGGCCCATGGCGGAAACACCTCCGCTGAGCTGGTATTCTTTGTCAAAACCGATCCGGACGGATACCGTTACCCCGATGAGTTTGTCCGAGCCTCCTATTTTAGAATCGATGAGCTGTTGCATCTCCGCAACCAGTTGCTCGTCCGGATCCGGTGCGGGCGTTGCCGTATCGTCGGAACTATCATTGGAGCAACCGAAACCAAGGAGTATCAGAAAGAGGAATGCGAGCAGGTTGGATCTAGTGCACATGCGTCAAATTTAAGGGTTGAGAACCGGCGGAACGAGGGGTTCGCGCGCCATTTTAGCTCCAATAAACCTACAAATTCAGTTTCCAAGGTATACGATTGGAATTGTTAATGGTTTTAAGGAGTGTTTATGGGACTGACTGGTTGGTAAGAAGGGATAACCGGCATATTGTGGAAATCAGATATCCCTGCACTGACGTTTGTCATTATCCGAATCGCTTGCAGGAAATAAATTTAAGGTCCGAAACACAAAATCGGCTTTAATAAATAGTAGTCACTAAAAACCGGTGCCATGATCAAAGAACATCCGAATATTGAGGTTTTAAAGCGCTTTGACCCGAATAATGCCGCCGCAACCACAGAAGTGATCGCGGAGGATGCGGTTTTTCATTTTATCAATCCAAAACTGCCGCAACTCCAGGGAGACTACGTTGGCCCCGAGGGTTTTGTGGATTTCTTCAGGAAGATGGCGGAGTTATCCAAAGGAACCTTTAAGGTGAGCCCGGTGTCCGGCACGATGATGGGAGATGAAATGGCGGTTACCCACGTAGTCGATACCATGGAGATCAGGGGCCATGAAATGGAAGTGGACGCCGTGGTGGTCTGGCGAATTCTCGACGGCAAGATCAGGGAAGCCTGGGATATCCCCGCCCTGAACTCGGCAAGGTTTGTCAAGGCGGCGAGCTGAAATGGGCCTTCGGGCATAAAGTTGGTTTTCTTTAGTACATTAAACCGGATTAATAGAAGCGTTGTGCGTAATCCGGTGGAATTCCCTTTTTCCTTACCGAGACATGCGCGCTTTAGAGCCAAAATGAATGGTTACACAAGCAAGATCGGCTATAGCCACCGGTGACGGGGATTTTCGGATCGATATCGTTGAGGTCGCACCGCCGGCAGCCGATGAGGTCTTGGTGAAGCTCAAAGCGGCCGGCTTGTGCCATACGGATTACGATTCCCTTTCCTGGGGAAAGCCGATCGTGATGGGGCATGAAGGGGCGGGGATCATTGCTGCTGTAGGGGATGGAATAAAGGATTTCAGCCCGGGCGACCCGGTGATCTTAAACTGGGCCACCCCTTGTATGAAATGTTTTCAATGCCTGCAGGGAAATCAGAATATTTGCGAAAACAACTCGCCCGTGGTAGCTGGCAGCAACGGGCATACCCCGGGACATGCGCATCTGGAAGGCACCAAATGGCAGGGCCGGGCCATCGAGCGTTCCTTTAACCTCGGGACGCTCAGTGAATATGCCCTGGTAAAGGCGTCTGCTTTGGTAAAAGTGGAGGAAGCCGATCTGAACTTCTCTGCTGCCGCCATCGTCAGCTGCGGGGTCATGACGGGTTACGGTTCGGTGGTAAACGCGGCCCGCTTGCCCAAAGGGAGCACTGCGGTGGTCCTGGGCTGCGGCGGCGTGGGGCTGAATGTGGTCAATGCCTGTAAGGTTGCTGGCGCCTCACGGATCATCGCCATCGACATCAGCGGCGGGTCGCTGAAGTACGCGGCAGGCGTCATCGCCATGAGAATCTGCATCTGCCCCCGAACCGACTGGTCGTCGCTCTCGGGAAGGTCGAGGAA
>JBNKHB010000342.1:0-2615 GCA_050290125.1 Robiginitalea sp. | reverse complement strand
GTGGGTCCAGGAACGTGGATTGTACTTCCCAAGCCAATGGAGCAGCGAGTTCACACCGGTTCTTTCCATGGGCGACGAAGGAGAATCTGTAACGGAGGGAAGTATTTTGGTGGCACCATATGGTGAAGGTCACTATATTTACACCGGGCTGAGTTTTTTCCGGGAACTGCCGGCCGGGGTACCCGGAGCCTTCAAATTACTCGCAAACATGCTTTCCATCGGGAAGGCACAGGTAAAGAACGATCGTGAAGTTAAAGGATGAAATGAAAGACAGGATGGTATGGAAAAGGGAGTACACCCTGGTGCTGCTCCTGAACATCATTTATATCCTGCTGTTCTATTACATGATGATCTCAAACGCCTAGGATGGGGACCTTAGATTGGATCATTCTATCCGGGACCCTTCTGTTCATCGTAGCCTTCGGTGTTTGGCGCACCCGCGGCAGCAAGGACGTCGACGATTACGTTCGCGGCGGAAAACGCGCCAAATGGCTTACAGTGGGGTTGTCCGTGATGGCAACCCAGGCCAGCGCCATCACCTTCCTCTCCACGCCCGGGCAGGCCTTTCACGACGGGATGGGCTTTGTGCAGTTCTACTTTGGCCTGCCACTGGCCATGATCATCATCTGCATGGTGTTCGTACCCATCTACCACCATCTGAAAGTCTATACCGCCTACGAGTTCCTGGAAAAGCGATTTGACCTGAAGACCCGTACGCTGGCGGCCATCCTCTTCCTGATGCAGCGGGGGCTGTCTGCCGGGATCACCATTTTTGCCCCTTCCATCATCCTCTCGGCGGTACTGGGATGGCACCTGAACGTATTGAACATCATTATCGGTATCCTGGTGATCATCTATACGGTCTCCGGGGGAACCAAGGCCGTGAACGTTACCCAGAAGCAACAGATGTTCGTCATCATGCTCGGGATGTTCGTGGCATTTTTCTTTATCCTGGGGTACCTGCCCACGGATATCAGTTTTGGCAAAGCGCTGAAGGTCGCCGGCGCCAGTGAAAAACTCAATATCCTCAATTTTGATTTTGATACGGACAGCCGCTATACTTTCTGGAGCGGGATCACCGGGGGCATGTTCCTGATGCTCGCTTATTTCGGCACCGACCAAAGCCAGGTACAACGTTACCTTTCTGGTAAGTCCGTGCGTGAGAGCCAGCTCGGGCTGATCTTTAACGGTATCCTGAAAATCCCGATGCAATTCTTTATCCTGTTGGTTGGGGTGATGGTCTTTGTGTTCTATCAATACAATCCCTCCCCTTTGAACTTTAACCCGGCCGCTACCGAGGCGGTGATGGAGTCTTCCTATGCCGAGGATTACCAAAGCCTGCAGCAGGCCCACGAGAAACTGGAAGTGGATAAGAAAATGGCCCAGGACAACTTCTCAGCTGCCCTGGATTTGAAAGAATATGCCGCAACCATCAATGCCAAACAGCAGATCCTGGATATCAACCGCAAGGAGCGTAACAACCGGGAGGCGGCGCGGGCGCTGATCGCCCAGGCGGACTCCTCGGTGGAAACGAACGACAAGGATTACGTCTTTATCCACTTTATACTGAACTACCTGCCCCGCGGTCTGATCGGCCTCCTCCTGGCGGTGATCCTGTCCGCCGCAATGTCTTCCACGGCCTCCGAACTGAATGCCCTGGGGACCATTTCGGCCCTGGATCTTTACAAACGGAATAGACCGGAGAACCTGGATCCCAAGCACTACGTGCGCATCTCGCGCTTTTTTACTTTTATCTGGGGGGTGATCGCGATCGTCATTGCCTGCGTGGCCGACCTCTTCGACAACCTGATCCAACTGGTGAACATCATCGGGTCCATCTTTTACGGCAACGTCCTGGGGATCTTCCTCCTGGCCTTCTTCTTCCGTTTTGTAAGGGGCAACGCGGTCTTTGTAGCGGCCATCGTCACCCAGGTGATCGTAGTGATCGGCTGGTATTTTGACTGGATGTCCTACCTCTGGTTGAATGCATTCGGCTGCGGGCTGGTCATTCTGATCGCCATGATACTGGAAGGCTTCGACCGGATGCTGCACAAGCCGCCCATCCGGGTCTGAGCCGAAAGCGCATAAAAAAACCCGGGCCTATGCCCGGGTTTTCATTATAAGTGATGCTGATTATTCGGCCCCCCACTCCGCGAGGGAATCCTCATTCAATTTAACGTAATCCTGATTGCCTGCCCTCTTGGCTTCAGCAAGGGACTTTTTGGCTGCTTCTATGGCCCCGGCCTTGTCGCCGGCATCGGCCAGGATCAGGGATTTGCGTCGCCAAACCCAGTAGGCCTCCGGCATTTGCTCGGCTGCCTTCTCGATCCAGGCGCGGGCTTTCTCCAGGTCTTTCCCGGAATCATGGTAATAGGAGGCCGCCGCGAAATAATCGTTGGCGGAGGGTCCGTTCATTACCCGTTCGATGCTCGCCAAGGCTTTCTCGGCGGTAGGTACGGAAAACGGTACGCCCACATAGGTGTTTTCCCAGATCAGGCCCATTACGGCGCCGTCATTGGTGAGGTCGTCTATCGTGATTGTAAAGGTTTCGACCGGCATGGGCATCTCCGCCACAGGCACGGTTATGCTGGCCGCGACCTTGCTGTCGTCCCATT
>JBNKHB010000341.1:0-2616 GCA_050290125.1 Robiginitalea sp. | reverse complement strand
GAAGTTACAACTACTTTTCCAAAACTTCCCTACCTTAGGGGCAAAGCAAATGCTGTGAAAACCAAGAAATCCGTAACGCTTTTCAAACCGGGAGCCATCCCGCCGGAATTCATCGCCGAATCCATTGCCAAACACCAGGGCAAGACCGCCATTGGCGCGCACGACATCTTCCTGGGGCAGGTGCGGGCGGACGAGATCGACGGCAAGACCGTGACCGGGATCGAATACACGGCCTACGAGGAAATGGCCATCGAAAAAATGGGGGAGATCCGGGAGGAGATCTTTCGGGAATACGAGTTGAGCTGCATGCACGTCTACCACAGCCTGGGCGAGGTGCCCGTGGGCGGGATCTGCCTCTTCGTTTTTATTTCTGCCCCTCACCGCACACCGGTTTTCAGGGCCTTGCACGCGTTGGTGGAACGGATCAAAAAGGAGTTGCCCGTATTCGGCAAAGAACTCTTCGAAGACCGCTCCTACAGCTGGAAAGTGAATAAATTCTGATGGTCGATATCACCCAAAAGCCAATCACCCTGCGCACCGCTACGGCGGAGGCCGTGGTGCGCCTGGGAAGCGACGCCACCGTCGCGGCCATCAAAGAGGGGCGCGTGCCCAAGGGCGATGTCTTTGAAATGAGCAAGGCCGCCGGCCTGCTGGGGGTTAAGAAAACCCCCGAATTGCTGCCCGATTGCCACCCCATCCCCATTGAAAATACCAGTATCGCATACGAGATGGAGGGCCTGGAGATCCGCGTCCGGGTTACCGTCAAGACCCACTACAAAACAGGGGTGGAGGTAGAGGCCATGCACGGGGCCAGCGTGGTGGCGCTCAACCTGTACGACATGCTGAAGCCGCTCGATAAGGAAATAGAGATCCGCACCATCCGCCTGCTCGAGAAGCGGGGCGGGAAATCCGATATCAAAAGGGATTGATCCGTTTAGCGCAGCGACCAGATCTCGTACATGGGCTCCCCCCGGCTGTTCTGCCCTTTGTGGTGCCAGTCGTTACCCTTGCGTTCAAACTCAAAGCTCAGCTCCGCGCCCACCCGTGAATCGTCCCTGGAGAAGAAGGTAATCGACTCGATATAGGCGCCGTCCACCGCCGCGTACCTGCCGCCGCCGGTGCCGAAGAATTCCATGGTCTCCGTGTTGTAGGCGATCCATTGAAAATACCCGTCCTGCAAATACTTCAGCGTTTTTCGGGCCGAGGTATCCCCGCGCCGTTCCTGCCCGGTATCCGGACCGCGGGTAGCAAAGAGCCAGGCGCCGTCCAGGGGTTGTTCCAGCTGCGGCGCCCGCGTGTAGGGCCTCGCGTCGTTGCCGTTGAAGATCAGCTTTCCTTCCACATAACTGTATTCGACGCGGTGCACTTTCTCGCCATCCTCCTCAAAACCGGAATTGAATTCCAGATCCACGGTCAGGCTGTCCCCGTCGATACGATAGAATCCGCCCCGCGTATCCACAAAATGCGCAGGTCCGCTGTCGTAAATCACATGGATCATATAGTCATCCGACACAGAGAGACGATAATGCCGCGTCCCGTTATCCAACAATTCCCGGGACTCGTAAACGCCGGGTTCGATTTGCGCCGCCATGCATAACGGGAGCAACAGTACGGTGAAAAAAAGCGTATGGGTTAATCGTTGGAACGGTTTCATTTTCCGGGTGTTAAAGGGTGCCTGGAAAAGTACGACGAAAAGCGCGGAAAACAAACGGCAACAGCCGCGGTTACTAAAAAGTTAAAAAAAACGGCACCCCCGAAAATTTTATGGAAAAACGCGATATATTTAAAAAATAAGTTTTCATTTGCACCCGCCTTTTCGGAGCCTTCCGAAGCGGGCACAGCTGAACATAGTGATTCGTGTTTGTAGGTTCGGGTCGCCGGGAATCAGGAAGTCATACCCGACGACAGCCTATCGGATAGGCAACCGGAATTTAAAGCTAGCTTCCGCGTACTGCGAACGGGTATTCCGGGCTCCCGGGCCGGAAATTACCGCACTGCCCATACCTCTGATCGTAAGCGCAGCGCCCAGATGATCCGCTTCAAACGCATATGCGTACGGATCGATAAAACAACCTTTTAGCCATGAACATTACGTATCGGGATCTGATTGAACAGACCTATTATTTTCCCACCGAGGAATTTGATTTGGAGGGGAGTTCGCTCCGCTTCCACGGCGTACCGCTGATGGAGCTGATCGAGCGGTACGGCAGCCCGCTGAAATTCACCTACCTGCCGAAAATTTCGGAAAACATAGGCAAGGCCAAGGACTGGTTCGGGGCTGCATTTGACAAACACGGGTACAAAGGCCGCTACTATTATTGCTACTGCACCAAAAGCTCCCATTTTAAATACGTGCTGGAGGAGGCGCTTAAGAACGATATCCATATTGAGACCTCCTCCGCCTTTGATATCGACATCGTGCAGAATCTGAAAAAGGAAGGGTCTATTAACGACGACACCTTCGTGATCTGCAACGGCTTTAAACGTGCCGCCTACATCGACAACATTGCCGGGCTCATGAACGGGGGGCACCGGAATTGCCTGCCGATCATAGACAATTATGAGGAGCTGGACCTGCTGGGCGCCGCCATCGACGGGCCATTCAAAGTTGGGATC
>JBNKHB010000340.1:0-2645 GCA_050290125.1 Robiginitalea sp. | reverse complement strand
AATCATATCGATCATGAAACTATCAGTAATTACCATCGCATTAGGTTTGTTGAGTTCCGCGCCTTGCACCCTGGAGGCCGGAGCCGACTGCCACGGAAAAGACAAAGACAGCACCACCGCGTTGCTTATGGAAATGACCCACAACTTTGAGCTTGAGCTTCAGGCCCAGGGAGCGGCTTATGAAGTATCTGCCGGGGACATAGAGGTATTCGAAGCCGAAGAAGAAGTTGACCTGGGCTTTGATACGAAAGCTTACCTGCCCCAGGACTTTGATGCCTACGCGGGGCTGCCCAGCGAAGTAGAGGCCATCGGCCTGATCGAGGTCGAAGAGGAGGAAATCGACCTGGGATTTGACACCCGCCCGTACCTGCCGGAAGGATTTGATCCTTACCATGGAATGGACGAGCTGGAAGGCGTGCCAACGGCAGCACTGGAGGCTGAGTTGAAGCTCTACGAGGCCTATTCGGACTCCTACTTTAGCTGCGCCTACTTCTCGATCCCCACGGAATTGGTGCTGAGCCAATTGAATATGAAGGAGATCGAAGAGGATGTCGACCTTGGATTCGATACTGGAGCCTATCTGCCCGCCGGATTCGATCCCTACGAAGGGATGACCGCCTCAGTAGAATAAAATTAAAGCACCTACGCGTTAGGTTAGTTGTTTGATGAATAGGCCGGGTTTTCGAGGTTTTGGAAGCCCGGCCCTCGTCTTCAGCCATTGCAGCGTGAAGGATTCTGACCCAATTAATTTATAGTACATTTAAGCATCCGCTATGCCGACCGCCCACATGGTAAACAAACCCGTTGAACGCGCCCAGATCCTGAAGATATCCGTGCTGCTGGCCCTCCTGGTTACCCTGCCGCGGAATCTGTATTTCTACAATATGTTTACCGAGGGCAAGCTGGATTTCTCCGGGGAATGGGTGGCCGACCTCATTTACCGTCTAAGCCTTCTCTTTCTTTATTCCTGGCTGATCCTGCATCTGAATGCAAATCTGGCCTACCGATGGAAAGGCGTGCACACCATCCTGCATCAGGCCGTGCTCATAATAGTGGACATCGGGATCCTTCTGGCTACATTGTGGCTATGGAAAGTGTTTCACCAATTCATTTTCGATAATCCGCCCTCTCGCGAGGACCTGGGCTACATGCATTTCAGGTATGCCATCCTAACGCTGGTCCTGTTCTTTATTGCCCGTATCCTTCGCCTTTTAAAAGACCAGCAGGAAGGCATGGTGGCCTTTGAGCGCCTCAAACAGGAGAACCTCCGAAACGAATTGGCGGCCATCAAGAACCAGGTAGACCCACATTTCCTTTTTAACTCCCTGAATTCCCTCTCATCACTGGTTCGCGAGAATGAGCCCGCTTCGCAGTTTGTGCGCAAGTTGGCCTACATCTATCGTTACATCCTTCAGAACGGGGATACGGACCTGGTAACCCTGGCCGATGAACTCAAGTTCCTGGAGAGCTATACCTATCTCATCAAAACGCGATATCGCGATCGCTTTGAGATCGACATCAATGTTGCGCCGGAATTGCATACCGCCACTTTGCCGCCCATGGCCTTGCAACTGCTGGTGGAAAATGCGGTGAAGCACAATGAAATTTCCGAATCGAACCCGCTAAAAGTGGAGATTTTTTCAGAGGACGGGATCTTGTTTGTGCGCAACCGCATCCAACCGCGTACCACGCTGCCCGATGCCTCGGGATATGGGCTTACCAACCTGGAGAAGCGCTTTGCGCTATTGAAGAAAGTCCGGATCAACGTGAGTGAAGAAAATGGGATGTTCACCGTTTCAATGCCGCTAAAGAAAGGGTCATGAAGGTAGTTATCGTTGAGGACGAAATTGCCGCCAGCGACAACCTGGCGTACCTCCTGGAGAAACTGGAACCGGGTGTGCAGGTACTTGCCGTTCTGGATTCGGTGCAGGCGGCCGTGGCATACTTCTCCTCGCATTCGGACATGGACCTGGTCTTTTTGGACATCCACCTGGCGGATGGCTTATCCTTTGAAATCTTTGAAAAAACCCGCATCCAGGCACCCATCATCTTTACCACTGCCTATGACCAATATGCGCTAAAGGCCTTTAAAGTGAACAGCATCGATTACCTGCTCAAGCCCATTGACCGGGAGGAGCTTGCGCAGAGCCTGGAGCAATTCAAAGAGCAACGCAAACCGGAAGGGATCGGGGAAACCCAGGTGAGCGGCCTCTTGGAATTGCTGCAGCGCAAATCCCCCGCTTACAAGACGACCTTCCTGGCATCCCAGAAGGACGGGATCCAGCCAGTGCGCACGGATCGCATCGCCTACTTCTTTATCGATACCGGGGTGGTGAAATGCGTCACTTTTGACCGGCAGACTTACGTATTGGACAACAAGTTGGAAGAAATCGAGGACGAGGTGGATCCGCGCATCTTTTACAGGGTGAACCGCCAGTACATCCTGCACCGTGATACCATTGCGAACATAAAATTCTACTTTAACGGAAAACTGATCGTGAGTACGGAGCCGGCAAGCGAAGAGCGGATCGTGGTGAGTAAGGCGAAGGCCTCCGAATTCAAGGAGTGGGTGGGATCTTGAGCTTTATCGGGGGTACGCCCCCTCCCCTGATAACAATTTAAGATAAAGGCCCGCAGTTTCCAAT
>JBNKHB010000339.1:0-2661 GCA_050290125.1 Robiginitalea sp. | reverse complement strand
CGACTTGAGCCGGCAGGGTAAATCCCGCCGGGGCGGATCAAAACGAGGGTCGGCCCAACGGGAATCCGGGGTCCGGGCCAAAAAGCACCTTGGGCAACACTTCCTTACGGATGCTGGCGTAGCCGGCAGGATTGCAGAATGCCTTGAACTGGTTGGCCTCTCCAATGTCCTTGAGATCGGGCCCGGCACCGGGGTACTGACCCGGTATCTGCTGGCGCGGCCGGTGCATTTGCTGGCGGTGGAACTGGATGCGGAGTCCGTACGCTTCCTTCGGGAAGTCTTTCCCCTGCAGTTGGCGGGGGACAAACTTCCCTATCACTCTTTTGAAGTGCTTGAAGCGGATTTTTTAAAACTCCGCCTGGACGATGTCTTCAACGGGGAACCCTTTGCGATCACCGGGAATTTCCCCTACAACATCTCCACACAGATCGTCTTTAAGATGCTTGAATACCGCGAACGGGTACCGGAATTTGCCGGGATGTTCCAGAAAGAGGTCGCCCAGCGCATTTGCGCGGATCCGGGCAGCAAGACTTATGGCATCCTCTCCGTCCTGGTACAGGCCTATTACCGCGCGGAGTATCTTTTTACCGTGCCCCCGGAGGTTTTCGATCCGCCTCCTAAGGTACATTCGGGAGTCCTGAGGCTGGAGCGCCTGCCTGCGGAGGGGATTGACTGGGATGAGAAAGCCTTGTTCAAGTTGGTAAAGACCGCCTTTAACCAGCGTCGCAAAACCCTGCGCAACAGCCTTAAAACCCTGCAACTCCCGGATTATCTCACAGAAGATACTATCTTTGACCGGCGCCCGGAACAACTGGCCGTTCCGGAGTTTATCGAGCTGGCCAAGCGAATATCGGATGACACCCTTTAAGCTTACCGAGGAGCTGATCGCCCAGATTGAGGAACTGATCGAAAACCGTCAGAACGAATCGCTGCATTCGCTCATGGCGGACCTGCACTATGCGGATATCGCCGAGATCATCGATGAGCTCAACGAAGACGAGGCTACCTACCTGATCAAGCTCCTGGACAGTGAAAAGACTTCCGACGTCCTGACGGAGCTGGACGAAGACGTGCGCGAAGCCATCCTGGGCAACCTCTCTTCCAAGGAGATCGCAGGTGAGCTGGAGGAACTGGATACGGACGACGCCGCCGATATCGTAGCCGAACTCCCCAAGGAGATCGTACAGGAGGTCATCTCCGAGATCACCGACCGGGACCACGCCCGGCATATCGTGGACCTGCTACGCTACGACGAGAATTCCGCGGGGGGCCTGATGGCCAAGGAACTCGTGAAGGTCAATGAGAACTGGAGCGTTTTGACCTGCGTGAAGGAAATGCGGCAGCAGGCGGAAAACGTGACCCGGGTGCATTCCATCTATGTGGTGGACGACGAAGGCAAACTCAAGGGCCGCCTGTCTCTGAAGGACCTGCTCACGGCCTCCACCCGCTCCCCGATCCGCGACGTGTATATCTCCAAGGTGGATTCGGTAAACGTCAATGAGAAGCCCGAGGAGGTGGCCAAGATCATGTCCAAATACGACCTGGAAGCCATTCCGGTGGTGGACGAGATCGGCCGGCTGGTAGGCCGGATCACCATTGACGACATCGTGGACGTGATCCGCGAGGAAGCGGACCGGGATTACCAAATGGCCGCGGGGATCTCGCAGGGCGTGGAGGCGGACGACAGCATCTGGGAACTTACGCGGGCACGGCTGCCCTGGCTCTTCCTGGGCCTGGTGGGCGGTGTAGGCGCGGCCGGTATCATGGGGGGATTTGAAGAGATGATCTCCAGGCACGCCATCCTGTTCTTTTTCACCCCGCTGATCGCCGCCATGGCCGGGAACGTTGGGGTGCAATCCAGCGCCATCATCGTCCAGGGCCTGGCAAACGACGACCTGAAGGGCAGCACTGCCAACCGGTTGGTGAAAGAATTGCTGCTGGCCACTTTGAACGGCCTGATCCTGGCGGCGGTGTTGCTCATCTTTACATGGGCATGGAAAGGAAGCTTCCCTACGGCCCTGGCCATTTCTATTTCCCTGATCGCCGTAATTGTGGTCGCCGGCATTATCGGCACCTTCATCCCGCTGTTCCTGCACAAACGCGGGATTGACCCCGCCATTGCCACCGGCCCCTTCATCACCACCAGCAACGATATCTTCGGGATCCTGATCTATTTTTGGATTGCCCGCATCGTGCTGGGTATTTGATCCCGTGTCCCAGCGGAATCTTCCGTAACTTACCCCTTTCAGACATTCGTATGAACCATCACAATTTATTGCTGGCCCTCGTTAGCCTGTTGGCTGCCTGCGGAGAGCCGCCTCCGGGCCCGACCGTATGGAATGCTCCCGGCACCACCCCGGAACTCCTGGCTCCCGGCGTCATTTCCACCGATTTGTATGAGCGGGACTTTGCCCTGAGCCCGGATGGCTCCTTGCTCATCTTTAGCAGGGGGGATGCGCGTCAAACGCGGCGGGTGTTGTTGGGTATGAAACATACCGATTCGGGTTGGGGTGAGCCTGAGGTCCTGCCCTTCTCCGGCAGGCAGCAGGACATCGAGCCATTCTTTAGCCCGGACGGCAATTGGTTGTACTTTGCCTCGGATCGCCCCATGGATGCCGATAGCAGCCGCACCGACTACAACATCTGGAGGGTAGACCACCG
>JBNKHB010000338.1:0-2675 GCA_050290125.1 Robiginitalea sp. | reverse complement strand
GACGACAGGAAGTCTTGAGAACCGGCTTTCGTTTTGGCACCGCCGATACTTGTACAACGGTGAAAAATGCGCTACTTTTGCATCCCGTTTTTATACAGCAAAGCACAAGCAAATGAATATCACCAAAGAGCAGATAGATGATCTGAATGCCGTCCTGAAAGTAGCCATCACCAAGGAGGACTACCAGGACAAAGTGGAGAAGATTCTGAAGGATTACCGCCGCAACGCCAATATCCCGGGCTTTCGGAAGGGACAGGTCCCCATGGGACTGATCAAAAAGCAATACGGCCGCGCGGTTTTGGTGGACGAGGTCAACAAATTGCTGCAGGACAACCTCAACAAATACCTTATCGAGGAAAAACTGGACGTACTGGGCAATCCCCTGCCCAAGCAACAGGATAATTTCAACTGGGAGGCGGAAGAGCTGGCCTTTGAATTCGAATTAGGCCTGGCTCCGGATTTCGAGGTGCCGCTGAAGACCAAAAAATCCATCGCCCATTACAAGATCGTTGCCGATAAGAAGATGGTGGACGACCAGGTGGCGCGCATCCGGAAGCAATACGGGAAACTGGTCTCCAAAACAGAGGTAGGCGCCAACGACGAAGTTACCGGCACCTTTACCAACGAGGAAGAGGGAATTGACCACAAAGCCACCCTGGAGCTTTCCAAGATCAAGAGCAAGAAGGCGCTGGACGCTTTAAAGGGTTGTAAAGCCGGTGATACCGCAACGCTTAAGACCAAAGGGCTCTTTAAAGAAGAGTATCTGCTGCCCAGCACCCTGGGCATCCCCCGCGAAAAAGCGGAAGGGCTGGATATCTCCGTGGATTTTACCGTGGAGGAGATCAACGAACGCCAACCCGCAGAACTGAATCAGGAGTTGTTCGATAAGCTGTTCGGCCCCGGCGAGGTTAGCAGTGAAAAGGAAATGCGCGAGAAGATCAAGCAGGATTCCGAAGCCCAGTTCCAACAGCAATCGGATCAGAAATTATTGAACGACGTCACTGAACGACTGATCGAATCCTCCAGCTTTGACCTGCCTACGGGCTTTTTGAAGAAATGGTTGCAGACCACGGGCGAGAACCCGCTGTCCGAGGAGGAGGCCAACGATGAATTTGAGCGTACCGAGAAAGGGCTGCGCTACCAATTGATCGAGGGCAAACTCATCGCGGAACACGGCCTGGACATCCAGTACGACGAACTGAAGGAATTCGCCAAAGGTTTTATCCGCAGCCAGATGGCGCAATACGGCCAGGTGAATCCCAAGGAGGAAGACCTCGAGAACATCGCAGGACGCGTAATGACCAATCAGGAAGAGGTAAAGCGTCTCTCCGAGCAGCTGATGAGCCAGAAACTGCTGGCCCTCTATAAGGAAAAGGCCAACCTCAAGACCAAGGAAGTTACCTACGAGCAATTCGTAAAGGAGGTCTACGGATAAAAGAATCCGTTGGCCGGACTTCCCGGGGTACCAAATAAGTTCAGTATCTTTACGGTGCCGGATACCTTGAGTTCGGCACCTTTTTTTTAACCTAGCGAAGCATTTTATGGATTACGCCAAGGAATTCAAAAAATACGCCGTAATGGACCGCGGCATGAGTAGCCTGCAACTGGAACAGGGGCTGACCAGCATGTATCCGGTAGGCATGACCCCTAATATCATTGAGGAACGGCAACTGAACGCCATCGCCATGGACGTCTTCTCCCGGCTCATGATGGACCGGATCATCTTCCTGGGGACCGGGATCAGCGACCAGGTGGCCAATATTGTGCAGGCCCAACTGCTCTTCCTGGCCAGCGCGGATTCCTCCAAGGACATACAGATCTATATCAACTCCCCGGGCGGCAGTGTATACGCCGGCCTCGGGATCTACGATACCATGCAATTCATCAAGCCGGACGTGGCCACCATTTGCACCGGGATGGCCGCCTCCATGGCCGCGGTACTGCTCTGCGCCGGCGAGAAGGGCAAACGAAGCGGGCTGAAGCACAGCCGGGTAATGATCCACCAACCACTGTCCGGGGCACAGGGCCAGGCCAGCGATATCGAGATCGCTGCCCAGGAAGTGCTCAAGATCAAGGACGAGTTATACCAGATTATCGCCGACCACAGCGGCCAATCTTATGATAAGGTACACGAAGACAGCGACCGCGATTATTGGATGACCGCCAGGGAAGCCCTTAAATACGGAATGATCGACGAAATACTGGAGCGCGATAACGAATAGGACCCGGCACCGCATACAGGCCGGTAGGGAACAATTTTTGCAGTATTTTACGTTAGAAGTATAACCCAGGTGCCCATTTATGGCTAAGGAAAATTTAGAGTGTTCGTTCTGTGGCCGGAAGAAACCGGAGACCAACCTGCTCATTGCGGGGCTGGACGCGCATATCTGTGACCGATGCATCGAGCAGGCGCACGGGATCGTGGCCGAGGAGTCCCGGCAGTCGCGCAGCGACGACCTGTCCTCAGAGCTCGTGCTGAAAAAGCCCCTGGAGATAAAGGCATTCCTGGATACCTATGTGATCGGGCAGGAGCGCACCAAAAAGGTGTTGTCCGTAGCGGTCTACAACCACTACAAGCGCCTGCGCAGCAAGACCGGCGTCAAGGGCAAGGAAGACGTCGAGCTGAGCAAGTCCAATATCCTGCTGGTGGGCCCCACCGGCAGCGGTAAGACCCT
>JBNKHB010000337.1:0-2682 GCA_050290125.1 Robiginitalea sp. | reverse complement strand
GTATCGACGGGAAATTCGAGGTCACCGCGCCCGCCGGACTCTATAACATCCGCGTCGAATTCATCTCCTACAACCCTTATGTACTGGAATCTCAGGAATTGCGCAGTTCAACGGATCTGGGTACCATCCGGATGTCCGTGAACGTAGCACAGCTGGATGCGGTAGAAGTCGTGGGCGAACGCACTACGGTGGAAGTCCGGCTGGACAAGAAGATCTATAACATTGGGAAAGACCTTACCAATAGCGGCGCAACCATCTCCGATGCCCTGAACAATGTTCCTTCGGTGGATGTTGACGTGGAAGGGAACATCAGCCTGCGCGGTAATGAAAATGTGCGCATCCTGATCAACGGAAAACCCTCCGCCCTGGCGGGCTTCGGTTCTACCGACGCCTTGCAGCAGTTGCCGGCAGATGCCATAGAGCGCGTGGAAGTGATCACCAGCCCGTCTGCGCGTTACGATGCAGAAGGGACTGCGGGTATCCTGAATATCGTTTTAAAGAAGGAAAAGACCCTGGGCTTTAACGGTTCCGTGAACACCTATGTGGGTACGCCCACCGAGGCAGGCGTAACCGCTAACGGGAATTTACGCACCGACGCCTTCAATCTGTTTTCCACCGTTGGTTTCCGCTACCGGGATGCGCCCGGGAACGGGTATTTTGATAACACCTATACTTCTGGGAGCTTTGACCGGATCATCGAGGACCGCGACATCGACCGCCTGGACCGCGGATTTAACGCCAACCTGGGGATGGAAGTATTCCTGAGTGAAACCTCAAGCCTTACCGGGAGTTTCTTCTACCGCTATGGCCGGGACGAGGATCTCACCAGCAACAACACCGAGCGGTTTGTCGGCACCACCACCGATAGCCGGACCCTTCGGGAAGAGCTCGAGAATGAGGACGACAAGAGCTATCAGTGGTCCCTGAATTACACCAACAACTTTAATGAGCAAGGCCACAAACTAACGGCCGATGTACAGATTGGGCGCGACCGGGAGGAGGTGACGACGGTAATCGAGGAGCGCACCACCTTTCCGTCGGATGCGCTGGTAGCCCTGGAAAACGTCGCAGAGTCAGAAAAGCAGAATGAATACCTGATCCAGGCCGATTACGTATTGCCCATGGGTGATTCGCAATTTGAAGCCGGGTTCCGATTTGACCTTGAGGAGGAGATTACCGACTACCGCCTGGATTCCCTGGATCAAAGCAGCGGCCAGTTTGTGGTTAACGAGAGCCTTACCAACCAGTTTACCTATAACGAAGACGTATATGCGGTCTACTCCCAATACGGCACCAAGTGGGGGGATTTCTCATTCCTTCTGGGACTTCGCATGGAAAATACCCGGCTTAAGGGACAACTGGAATCGGAGTTCGACCCCAGTGTGCTGGAAGATGAATTGGGCGTGGACGTAGACGTGAACTTCGACAAGAATTACCTGGGCCTGTTCCCTACCGTGAACCTCATATACGAATTCAAGGAAAACGAGAATGTAACCCTGGGGTACAACCGTCGGATCAACCGGCCCAGGGGATGGTTCATTAACCCCTTTCCTTCCCGGAGCTCCAGGACCAATGTCTTTCAGGGAAATCCGGACCTGAACCCGGCCTTTTCGAATACTTTTGACCTTGGCTACCTGAAGCGATGGGAAAAACTCACTTTTAGCTCCTCGGTATACTACCAGCGTGAGACGGACGCCTTTTCGCGGGTTCAGGAGCCTACCGGCCAAACGACCACGGACGGGATCGAGATCATCCGTTCCATTCCTATCAACCTTTCCACGAATCAGCGTTACGGGGGTGAGGCGAGCCTGTTGTTCAACCCGTCCCGGAAATTCCGGATCAACGGAAGTTTCAATATTTTCCGTTTTGTGACCGAGGGTACCTTTAACGGGGTGGATTACGGCGCGGAGAATACCAGCTGGTTTGCGCGTTTCGGCTCCAAGCTCACCCTGCCGGCCGCTATCGAATGGCAGACCAACGGTTTCTACCGCGGACCCTTCGAGAACGCCCAGACCAAAACCAAGGGGATCTTTTCCCTTAATATGGCCCTGAGCAAGGATGTGCTGAAAGGAAACGGCACTTTGTCGCTGAATGTGAACGATCTGTTCAATTCCCGGAAGCGGCGCTCATTTACCGAAACGGACTTCTTTACCTCGGATAGCGAGTTCCAGTGGCGGCAGCGTTCCGTCCGCCTCTCTTTTGTCTATCGCTTTAACGAAGCGAAACGCAGAAATGGTCGCGGGGACCGGCCAATGGATATGGACGACGGTGAATTTGAAGGCGGAGGCGGAGGTGGATCCTGAGGGATCCGGGGCAGAAAAAATAAAAGCGGGAAGATCCCGCTTTTTTTATGCTTGTTGCCGTTTGGCGCGCTTGGCTTCGCGGCGTTCTTTCCACAATTCCATCAGGTTTCCCCCCAACCAGTAGGGCACTACAAAGAGCAGCAGGAACATCATCAGCCAGAATCCAATGGTGACGATGGTAAGGAAGGCTAAGAAACCGAGGTATTGATCAAATTCGAACATCTGGCCAGTTTTTTCACTACAAAGATAAAAGGAATATGGGAAATCCTGCAAGCTCCGGGCGAAAAAACAGCCCTCCCCTGCCGGTGCGCATATCGCTTGCGAATCCCTACCTTTGTATAAAAAGGAAATCCGATGGAATACCGCATCGAAAAGGACA
>JBNKHB010000336.1:0-2686 GCA_050290125.1 Robiginitalea sp. | reverse complement strand
CATGGTAATGTACATGCGTTCTATAGCGTTGGTGGATTCCTGCGCACGGGTTGTTTCCATAGAAAGAACTCTGGGGCAAAAATACGTTTAATTTCCTTACACGAAAGCGGCAGGTGCCCGCCAATAACCGGCCTTAAATCAGGCGGAACGGATGGAGCCCCTCTGCCAGCTTGCGATCGTTGGAAAGCCGCTGCACCTTGTTCTGGCCTCCTAATTTGCCCACGGATTTCATATACTCCTGAAAGCCCCCTGTCCGAATGGGGGTGATCTTGAGTTGCTGCAGGATGTTCCCCTGGATCAGGTCCAGGTAGTAGCTGTTCTGCTGCTGCAATTGCCGGTCCAGCACCGCTATAAAAGCCTCCATGTCCTCCGGTTCCCGCTGGAATTCCACCAGCCATTCGTGGTAGGGCAGCTGGTCGCCTTCCGGGTTGATCACAGGCGCCACGGTAAATTCATTGATCGCGGCCTGTGAGCTTTCCAGCGCGGCTTCCATGGCGTATTCCACTTCCTTGGCGATGACGTGCTCCCCGAAGGCCGAAATGAAATGTTTGATCCGGCCCGTTACGATAATCCTGTACGGTTTGAGGGAAACGAATTCCACTGTATCCCCCAGGTTATAGCCCCATAAGCCCGCATTCGTCGAAAGGATCATTACGTAATTGACGCCAGTGGTCACTTCCCCGATCGTATAACGCCTCGGTTCGGGATCAAAGAATTCGTCGGCCTTGATGAACTCGTAAAAGATGCCGGCGTCCAACAACAGTAATAGGCCTTTGCTCCCCTGCACGTCCTGGTAGGCAAAAAAGCCTTCGCTGGCCGGGAACAGCTCGATGCTGTCCACCTTTCGGCCTATCAATTCCTCGAATTTGCGACGGTACGGTTCGTAGTTGACCCCGCCGTAGATAAAAAGCCGGAAGCCCGGGAACAAATCCCCCACGGCTTTTCCGGTTTGTTCCCGCAATTTTTCAAAATACATCTGCACCCAGGAGGGGATCCCGGCAATGACGGTCATGTTCTGGTCCCTGGTCTCCCTTACAATGGTATCCACCTTGGTCTCCCAGTCCGCAATGCAGTTGGTCTCCCAGCCCGGCAGCCGGTTCTTCTGGAGGTATCCGGGCACATAATGGGCGGAAATACCGGAAAGCCGGCCGATCTTGATGCCGTTTTCCTCGCGGAGTTCGGGGCTCCCCTGCAAAAAGATCATTTTGCCGTCCACGAAGGCGGCATTCCCGCTTGTGTGGATATAATTGAGGATGGCATCTCGCGAGGCCCGGACCTGCTCCTTTATGGAAGGCCGGGTGATGGGGATATATTTGGCCCCGGAAGTGGTGCCGGAGGTCTTGGCGAAATATTCGGGCTTGCCGGGCCAAAGCACGTCTTTTTCCCCTTGCCGGATGCGCTCAACATAGGGTTTGAGCGCCTCGTAATCCTTTACCGGCACGCGCCTGGCAAAATCGGCATAGGAGCGGATGGCCCCGAAATCGTGATCCTTGCCAAATTGCGTACTGGCCGCCTGCCGGACCAGGTGCCGGAAGGTTTTCAGTTGGGCAGCCTCCGGATTGCGGATCCATCGGGAATTCCTGCGGTGGACCCAGGCGGCAAATATTCGGGCAGCGATGGCCTTAACGGACATACGGCTCAGTTGAAGTCAACGTAATTCAGCGGATTTACCGGGCTACCGTCTTTCCAAAGCTCAAAGTGCAGATGAGGACCGGTGGTGAGTTCCCCGGTGTTCCCCACCGAAGCGATCACTTCCCCGGCCCGTACCACCGCCCCCTGTTCTTTGGTTAGCGAGCCATTGTGCTTGTAAACGGACAACAGGCCATCCTGGTGCTCCAGGATGATCACGTAGCCGGTAGCCGCCGTCCATTCGGAAAAGACCACCGTGCCGTTCGCCACGGCCTTTACCGGGGTGTCTCGCTCTGCCACCACGTCCACGGCAAAATGCTTCCCATCCGGGTCGTAGCCCTGGGTGACCGTTCCCGTAAGCGGGGAATACAAGAGATTGCTGCCATCCGAGGCAGGCCGCTCAAAGAGGTTGTACTTGTCCTCCAGTGCTACCTGTGCCCGCAAAACGCTGTCTTCCCGGATCGGATTGAGGTCCACCTGGGACGGATCCAATTTGAACGGTTCAAAAACGGAGTCCCGGTTTTGGGCGTTGTTTTCGATATCCCCCCGTAAAACCATACGGATATTGTCAATATACTTATTGGTATAATTAAGGACAGTGACCAGGGAATCGGTCTTGTAGGTCAACTCCGTGGCCTGTCGCTTCAGGGCGGTTGAGGAATAGCCGGGGATGTACTCCCGCAGCGGTGTAAAGGCGATCAGCAGGGTAGTGAACCCGATTAATCCAATGGCTGCCAGGGAACCGGTAACAAAGACGTTCAGCCTGCTCAGCTTAAATGAGATCTTCTCCTCAAAGGTGTTTTCGTTCAGGATCACCAGGCGGTACTTATGCAAAAGTTTCCGCTTGATCTCCTTTCTGCGTTTATCTTTTTTAGCCATAACTAACGCTGCTTGGGGTAGGTCGGTGTATCGCCGGACGGATTCCGGGCTGTGCCCGGGCCGTAATTGGCCCTAAAATACATCTTATGGTACAATAAAACCGGTTCTATGCTGTTTTTTCATTACCTTTACCCTTCTAATATTTAGTCGCTATGAATGCACTTTCCCTATTTCTGGC
>JBNKHB010000335.1:0-2701 GCA_050290125.1 Robiginitalea sp. | reverse complement strand
GTTGCCCCGTTCCTGCATCAAATGCTGCTGGAGGCCAAAAAGCAATTTGGCACGAAAAGTGCACAGGAAGTAACCGAATATGTGAACCGGGCTTTTGCCGCCCATCCGGACTTTGAACTGGAGTATTTCCAGATCGCGGACGCCGGGAATCTGAAGCCGGTTCGCAGGAAGAACAGCAACAAAACCTACAGGGCCTTTATCGCCGCGTATCTGGGCGGAGTACGACTCATCGATAACCTGGCGCTGAATTAAGTATCTTTGCCCCATGCAAATTCAAGTTGTCAAATCCAAAATTCACCGCGTTAAGGTTACCGGCGCCGATCTTAATTATATCGGCTCCATCACCATTGACGAAGATCTGATGGATGCTGCCAATATCATCCAGGGCGAAAAGGTCCAGATCGTGAACAACAACAACGGGGAACGCCTGGAGACCTATGTCATCCCCGGACCCCGGGGCAGCGGTGAGTTGACGCTGAACGGCGCCGCAGCGCGCAAAGTGTCCGTTGGAGACGTATTGATCCTGATCACCTACGCCTGGATGGATGTGGAGGAAGCCCGGAAATTCAACCCTGCGCTCGTCTTCCCCAACGAGGAGACCAATCTGCTGAACTGACCTTGGGCCCTTCCACCAAAAAGGCGCTCAAAATCATACTCCCCATTGCACTGGGGGTTTTCCTGATCTGGTATTCGTACAACATGACCTCGCCGGAGGACCGCCGGGAGATCGTGCGCTATATTCGTCAGGCAGACCTTTTTTGGGTGGGCCTCTCCGTCATCGTAGGCATCCTGAGCCATGTTTCACGAGCCATTCGCTGGAATTACCTGCTGGAACCAATGGGCTACAAGCCAAAGCTCCGGAACAACATCATGATCATCCTGATGGCATACCTGGCCAACCTGGGGATTCCCCGTTCGGGAGAATTCCTGCGGGCTACCGCCCTGGCCACCTACGAACACGTCCCTTTCCAAAAGGGGTTCGGAACCATTGTTACCGAACGGGTGGTGGACCTGATCATGCTGCTGCTTATCATCCTGCTGGCGCTGATCTCACAGACCGATATTATCCTGGGTTTCCTCTCGGAGAAAGGGCTGGGACTTACCGCGAGCATCGTGCTCCTGGTGGGCGGTATCCTTGGGCTCTTTGTTTTCAGGGCCTTTTTGCGCATGTCGGATTCGGTTTTCGCCCAAAAGGCCAGAACCTTTATCCGGGGGCTGCTGGAAGGCGTCCTCAGCATATTCAAGATCCGTCGGAAGTGGGCCTTTATAGGGCATACGGTCTTTATCTGGGCTGCCTATGTAGGCATGTTCTGGGTCGTTAAATTTACCGTGCCGGAAACCATATCCCTGGATTTCGGGCAGCTGCTGGTGGCCTTTGTCGCCGGGGCATTCGCCATGACCGCTACCCCGGGCGGACTTGGCCTCTATCCCATCGCGGTGAGCCAGGCGCTGGTATTATTCGGGATCAGTGCGAATTCCGGCGACGCATTCGGCTGGATCATGTGGATCGCACAGACCCTGATGGTAGTGGTTTTCGGCGCAATATCTTTCCTCCTCCTGCCGTTATGGAACAGGAGCCGTTAGGACTCCCTCCAAAACCTGCCTATGAAACGACTTATAGTGCTGGCCCTCATGCTGGTGACGGGCTTTGCCACACATGCACAGATCAAACGTGAGATTTTTGAATCCTTCAAGCTGCAGGAGCGACGCGACGTGAGCTACTACATCCCGGAGGATTACAGCCCGGAAAAGATGTACCCGCTGGTGATCGTCCTGGATGCCGAGCGCCTTTTTGACCAGGTAGTGGCCACCGCCCGCTACAACAGCAAATACCAGGGAATGCCCGAGGCCCTCATCGTAGGGATCGATCAGGAAACCGATGATTTGCGTTGGTATGACTGCGCATATGAAGAAATATCCGGCTTGCCCACCGACAAAGGCAAGATGTTCTACGAATTCATCGGCCTGGAACTGGTGCCCTATATGGTCAGCGCCTATAACGTTGCGCCGTTCAAAATGATCGTGGGATACGACATTACGGGGAATTTCGGAAACTTCTACCTCTTTAAGGAGCAATCGCTCTTCAATGCCTTTATCAGCATCTCTCCCATGCTCGCCACGGAAATGGAGACCCGGGTGCCCATGCGGCTTGCGGAGTTGAAGCAACCTATCTTCTACCACCTGATCACGGCCGGCGAGGTGGAAGGGGACCGTTCCGCAGTGGATGCCCTGGCTTCCAACATGAAGCAGATCAACCGCGATGGCCTTTGGTTTTATCACGACCACTACGAGGCGGCCAATGAGATCTCGGTGGCAACCTACGGGATCGGACAGGCCTGGGACCGCACCTTCCAAATGTTCAAGTCCATTACGCCGAAGGAGTTCCGGACCCAGATCCTGACTTCGGACGAGCCGGTATTCGCCTATTTGGAAAACAAATACAACACTATTGAGGAGTTGTTCGGTTTCCGCAAGAACATGGAGCTTAACGACATCCTGGCCATCTATGCCGGTATCCGGAAGAAGGAAGACTTCGAATCGCTGAAGCCGCTCTCGGACATCTGCAAGGAAGCCTATCCGGAAACCATGCTGGGCTTCTACTTTGAAGGGGAGTATTACGAGCAGCTGGGGGAGCCCAAAAAGGCACTCCGCACCTTTGAAAAAGCCTTTGGGATGGAAGAAATCGATTTCCTGACCAAGG
>JBNKHB010000334.1:0-2706 GCA_050290125.1 Robiginitalea sp. | reverse complement strand
CGGCATTGTTAACGGCGGACCTGCTGGAGATCACCCGGGGGATTCGGAACGGTTCGGGGGTATTGGGCCGGCTGTTGCGGGATACGGTCCTGGCAGCCGATTTACAGGCCAGTATCCGGAACCTGCGCATCACCACCGATGCCTCCAAACAATCGCTGCTGGAACTTCGCAAGACCATCGGGGAATTGCGGTTGCGGGAAAGCGCCGCAGCCCTCCTGCTGGATGACCCTGAGGTTGCAGGGCAGTTGCGTTCGGTCACCTCCAATCTGGACAGCTCCGGCCGCGAGCTGAGGGAGGCCACCGCCCGGATCAACGAAATGCTGGGCTCACTGGAACAGGGAGAGGGAAGCCTTGGGGTCTTACTTACCGACAGCGTTTCCGCGAATCACCTGCGCAGCAGTTTGAGCCACCTGGATTCGGGCCTTGTGAAGTTCGATCAGAACATGGAGGCGCTGAAACACAATTTCCTCACCCGCCGGTATTTCCGAAAACTGGAGCGGGAAAAGGAAAAGGCCGAACAAAGAGAATGGTTGTTTGGGGATGTTAACAAAAAAACCGGCAGGACCTCATGGTCCTGCCGGCTCAACTCAATCGGTATATGGGCCTGTTTTTCGGAGGCTACTTTTACATGAAGTGACCCATATGATCGATTTTAACGCGAAGCTTTTCGTCGCCGTTTTCCAGTTTGAGTTTGTAGGTTTTGTTAGCCCCTTTCTTTTCGTGATAGTTTACAATATACACGTCTTTGGTAATGGTCCATCCCGGGAACCGTTCGGCAACGGCATCGCGTACCGCTGCGGGCAGCGTGATGTCGTTGAATCGTTCTACGGTCCTAAGGATGTTGCCGTCCTTGTCATAGGCTGCCAGGATTTTGCCTTCCGGAATGTAGAACTGGATTTGGTACAGATCGTAATCGTCTGAATAATAATCCGAGTCCTTCAGGTTAAAGGCGGCTACCTTCCTCTCCAACATTTGAACGGGAATAGAGGCTACCTCCCCGGTTTCAACGTTGTTGAGGTATTTGTAGTTCGTGGCGTAAACGGTCACTTCAGTAAGCTGTTCCGTAGTTACGACCTGGGCCATGGCCGGAGCGGACAGGCCCGCACATAACAGAATTAAAAGTGCTTTTTTCATGATTACAGATTTTAGTTAGACCTACCGCCGGACCAGCGCCGGCTTGTTTCGCTAGACAGTAATGTAGGGGCAAAGCTTAATTTTCACAATGACCTAAATCACCGCGCGGTCGTGCAACCGGTTATCGGGATGACTCAGGTCAGTGAAATGGGATAGGGCGATTCGTACCTTATTGAATGCAACCCAATTTTTGATGCAAACAATTGATAGTAAGCAGTTTGAGGCTCTGGATGTAGAACAACCCATCTGGTCGCGCTTCTTTATGGTAGCGCCGCTGGCCGTTATCGGAACGCGGGAAGAAACCGGTTATGACATGGCGCCAAAGCATATGCTCACGCCAATGGGTTTCGGCAATTATATCGGCTTTGTGTGCAGCCCCGACCACGGTACCTATCGGAACATTCGCAAATGGGGCGAATTCACCGTCAGTTTTCCGCGTCCGGATCAGACGTTTATCGCTTCGCTCAGCGCTTCTCCCAGAAGGGAGGATATTGCCAAGCCACAGCAGGTGATAGACCATTTACCCACCGTGAGGGCCACCGAAACGGACGCGTTGTTCCTGGATGGGTCATACCTCTTGCTGGAGTGCGACCATTTTAAGACCGTGGACGGCTTTCAGCGAAACAGCCTGATCACCGGGACCATTCGCCGGGCATTTGTTCAGAAGGAATACCTGAGGGTTTCCGAAGCGGACGAAGGCAGGATGATCCGCAACAATCCGTTGTTGGCCTACATTGCCGAGGGCCGGTTTGGCCGTATTTCAGAGACCTATGACTTTCCGTATCCCAAAGGTTTTAAACGATGAGGGCCACAAGCACAAATGCCGATCGACTGCTGGCTTTTCTGGAAGCAAGGAAGTCCGGTATGCTGGAATTTCTGGAGACCCTTACGGCTATGGAATCACCTTCTTCCGACCCTGCCGCCCTTCACAAATTACTCCGATGGCTGGAAGGAAGGTTTGCCGCATTGGAATTTAATACACTGCTGTACCCGGGCAGGCAGAGCGGCGGGTTTTTGTATGCCCGGGATCCGCAACAGGAAAAGGGCTCGGCCGTACAGCTGCTCCTCGGACACTGCGATACCGTCTGGCCTTCCGGGACCCTGCAGGAAATGCAATTGAGAAAACATAACGGCAAACTGAGCGGCCCGGGCGTTTACGATATGAAAGCCGGGATCACGCAGATCTATTTTGCACTCAGCTGCCTGAAGGAACAGGGCGATGATCTCCGGGTCCGGCCGGTGGTCCTGATCAATTCGGACGAGGAAGTGGGAAGCCGGGAATCCACACCCACGATTCGTCGTCTGGCACGCATAGCGGACCGGGCCTTTGTGCTGGAGCCTCCCCTGGGTCTGGAAGGAAAATTAAAAACCGCACGCAAAGGCCTGGGAAGGTTTACCATTACCGTCAAAGGGAAAGCTGCCCATGCCGGCCTGAATCCGGAAGAAGGAGTAAGTGCCATCCTGGAACTATCCCATCAAATTCAGCGTTTGTTTGCCCTGAACAACCCTCAAAAAGGCGTCAGTGTCAATGTCGGCATGGTGGAAGGGGGAATTTCTCCCAATGTGGTTGCA
>JBNKHB010000333.1:0-2731 GCA_050290125.1 Robiginitalea sp. | reverse complement strand
GGTCAGTTCCTCGATGGTCAGGGTGTAGCCCACCCCTCCAGAAATGTCTTTCCGGTTTTCGTCGATAAACTTGAATTGAAAAGTGTTGTTATAGTTTTCGGGACGCTCCACAACGGACCAGCGGAAGAATCGGTCCCCTCCGTTGCACAGGCTGCCGGGGGTAATGGTATAACGCCCGGTACTGTTGTTGTCGCGGAAGAACCACTCGCTGTCTTCAAAGCAGATGGCGTCGGCATCGTTGAATAACGTTGCCTGAAATGCGCCCTGATTGTTGGCGTACGAGATGTCCGTTAAGTTCCAGGTACCGCTCATCAGGTTGCGCTGAGAACGGGCTGCCTTGGATACGGAACAGGATTGGATGCCGGCCACAATGAGCAGCACCCATAGAAGTTGGTGTTTCATGGTCATAGAATTTAGTAACGTAGGTATATACGAATTTATTAGGGTGAAAAGTTTTCTGATGGTGGTCAAATTTACAAAGCGCCTGTCTCTCCGGGGGTTGCGATCGCCATCATTGCGTCTCCGTTCACGGCTTAGTACGCCAAAAGCTCATTAAGTACCGAACGCAGGCGGGTCTTGGGCAAATAACCTTCTTCCAGGTTACGGGCAAACGGGACGGGCGTCTCCAGCGCGCCAACCCTGCGAACCGGGGCATCCAGTTGCTCAAAGCACTGTTCTCCGATCTGGGCAGCCAGTTCCGAACATATGCCGCCAAAAAGGCTGTCTTCTTGCAGCAGCAATACTTTCCCCGTTCTCCGGACGGATTCAAAGACCGCCCCGGTATCAAGGGGTGCCAATGTCCTAAGGTCCAAGAGGTCCACCTCTTCCAGCCCCATCTCGTCCAGGGCCTCCAGCGCCCAATGGACCCCGGCGCCATAAGTGATTAAACTCAATCGATTTCCCGAACGAAGGCGGGATGCCTTACCAAAGGGCAGCGTGTAATAATCCACCGGAACCTCCCCGTATACCGAACGGTACAACGCCTTATGCTCAAAGAACAATACCGGGTTCGGATCGTTGAAGGCCGTGGCCAAAAGGCCTTTGGCATCCGCAGGGAAAGCCGGATAGACCACTTTCAGCCCCGGCACTTTGGTAAACCAGGCCTCATTGGTTTGCGAATGGAACGGTCCCGCGCCTACCCCGGCACCGCAGGGCATGCGCACCACCACGTCGGCGGCCTGGCCCCAGCGGTAATGCACCTTGGCCAGGTAGTTCACGATGGGGTTAAAACCGGTGCTCACAAAATCGGAAAACTGCATTTCAACCATGGCTTTCATACCCCCGATAGACAACCCCATAGCAGCTGAAACCACCGCAGATTCACAGATGGGCGTATTGCGGACGCGCCCGCTGCCGAAAGCCTCCTGAAAGCCCTCTGTGACCTTGAAGACGCCTCCGTATTCCGCGATATCCTGGCCCATCAGCACGAGTTGGGGGTGCCGCTCCATCGATTGCCTGAGGCCTTCGGAGATGGCGTCAACCAGCCGGATTTCGCGCGTTTCGCTACCCGCGTCCACAGCTTCAAAATCATAGGGCTTGCACACGTCGCCCAGCTCGGTGCTTTCGTCAAAAGTCACGGCAGGTTCCGCGTAGGCACGTTCCAGGTGCTCCTCAATTTCGTGGGCGATTTCCTTTTTGATCCGTACTTCCCGCACTTCGCTCAGGTGCCCTTTTTGCCGGAGCCAGGCCTGGTAGTTTTCCAGCGGATCCCGCAGCGCCCAATGTTCCATAAGTTCGCGCGGGACATACTTGGTACCGCTGGCCTCCTCGTGCCCCCGCATCCGGAAGGTCTGGAACTCCACCAGAACCGGCCGGGGGTCCTTGCGCATACTTTGGCAAAGTTCGTTGACCGCACTGTACACCTCAAGGATATTATTCCCGTCCAGGACATGGGCTTCCATTCCGTATCCCAATCCGCGGTCCGCTAATTGTTTACAGGCGTACTGTTCGGATACCGGAGTGGAAAGCCCGTATCCGTTGTTCTCAATGCAGAACAAGACCGGCAGCTTCCAGACCGCGGCAATATTCAGGGCTTCGTGGAAATCGCCTTCGCTGGTCCCCCCTTCCCCCGTAAACACGGCGGTTACCCGGTTTCTCCCGTTGAGCAGGTCCGCCAGGGCAATGCCATCGGCTACGCCCAACTGCGGCCCCAAATGCGATATCATACCGACAATGCGGTGCTCGTTGCTGCCAAAATGGAAACTCCGATCCCTTCCCTTGGTAAAGCCGCCATGTTTCCCCTGCCATTGGGAGAAGAGCCGGTATAGCGGTATGTTCCGCGAGGTAAAGACCCCCAGGTTGCGGTGCATCGGAAGGATGTATTCCTCATTTTCAAGGCTCGCCGTAACCCCTACCCCTATGGCCTCCTGTCCGATCCCGCTAAACCACTTCGAAATCTTACCCTGCCTTAACAGGATCAGCATTTTCTCTTCGATCAGGCGGGGACGGAGCATTTGTTCATATAACCTGAGAAGGGTTTGCTTGGGCAGGTCATACTGGTCATAATTCATGGGAGTACCCGTCATAAGCTCCGGCCTTAAGGATTTGCGCCAGCACAAATCTACGTATTCGCCGCAAAGAAGGGTCATTATTTTATTAACTTTGGGTTCGACAAAAACCAATTGTCATGAGTCAAATTCCAAGCGTTGACCTGCGGGATTATATATCGGGAGATCCGGATCGCAAAGCAAAATTCGTCCGGGAGATCGGCGGAGCATTTGAGGATATCGGC
>JBNKHB010000332.1:0-2751 GCA_050290125.1 Robiginitalea sp. | reverse complement strand
GATAGCGTCAAAATCCTTTTGCAGTTTGGCGGCCTTGACATCCACGCCCACATGCACGCCGCAACGGAATTCGATCCCTTCCTCCTCCAGGACCTGCAGGCGGCGGTCGATGACCGTTTTCTCCATCTTAAAATCAGGAATGCCGTATCGCAGCAGTCCTCCGGGACGCTCATCCCGTTCAAAAACGGTTACCAGGTGCCCGGCACGGTTCAGCTGTTGGGCAGCGGCCAGGCCTGCGGGACCGGATCCCACTACCGCAACCTTTTTCCCGGTACGGGTGGCAGGCGGGTCTGCCTTGATCCAGCCTTTTGAAAAGGCGGTCTCGACAATATTTTTCTCGATATTCTCAATGCTCACCGGGTCCTCGTTGATCCCAAGTACGCAAGCTTCTTCGCAGGGAGCAGGGCAGAGGCGGCCCGTAAACTCCGGGAAATTGTTGGTGGAATGCAGGATTTCCGCCGCCAGCTCCCACTTGCCGCGGTAGACCGCGTCATTGAAATCGGGGATCAGGTTGCCCAGCGGGCAACCGCTGTGACAGAAGGGAATGCCGCAATCCATACAGCGGGCACCTTGTTCCCGAATGGCTTTCTCGGAAAGCGGTTTGGTGAATTCCTTGTAATTCTTGAGTCGTTCCTTTACCGGAGCGTAGGTTTCATCCTTCCGCTCGTATTCCATAAAACCGGTAATCTTTCCCATCTTAAATCGTTTCTATCTGTTCGTTCTGCAGGCGGATCAGGGCCTGGCGGTATTCTTCGGGGAAGACCTTGACGAATTTGGGCAGGTAGGTCTCCCATTTTTCCAGTACTTCCTGCGCCAGGGGGCTGAACGTGGCATTGTAGTGGTTTTCCACCAATCCCTTCAGTTCGGCGATATCCTGATCTTCTTCCACCTTCAGCAGGTTGAGCGTATCGGTATTGCATTTTTTGCGGAAATCTCCGCTGCGGTCCAGCACGTAGGCGATCCCACCGCTCATTCCGGCTCCGAAATTCCTGCCGACATGCCCCAGGATCACGGCAATCCCGCCGGTCATGTATTCGCAGCCGTGGTCGCCGATGCCTTCCACCACTGCCTTCGCACCGGAATTGCGGACACAGAAGCGTTCCCCGGCCTTTCCGTTGATATAGGCTTCCCCGGAGGTTGCGCCGTACAGGCACACGTTTCCGGTAATGATATTCTCCTCGGGTTTAATGGTGGAACCCGCCGGGACCTTGATGACGAGCCGCGCCCCGGAAAGTCCTTTCCCCATATAGTCATTGGTATTCCCATTGACCACCATGGTAAGCCCTCGCGTGGCGAAAGCTCCGAAACTCTGACCAGCCGAACCGGTGAAGTTGAGTCGCAGCGTATTGTCCGGGAGACCTTCCGCCCCGTAGATCTTGGAGATCTCATTGCTGATAATGGCGCCAACTGCACGGTCCGTATTTCGGATCGGGAATTCCAGGCTGGTCTTCTCCTTCCGGAACAGGGCCGGGTGGGCCTTTTCGATAATTTCGAATTCAATGGACTCGCTCACATTGTGCTTCTGCTTGGTGGTATTGTGGAACTTGGTGCCCTTGGGTACATCCACCGGATGCAGGATCGGGGTCAGGTCGATTCCCCGTGCCTTGTAGTGGCTGATGGCCTCGCGGCGGTCCAGCTTCTGTACCTGCCCCACCATCTCATTCACGGTTCGGAAACCGAGCTTGGCCATGATCTCCCGCAACTCCTGAGCCACGAAATACATATAATTGACCACGTGCTCCGGCTTGCCCTCAAATTTCTTGCGCAATTCCGGGTTCTGGGTGGCGATCCCCACCGGGCAGGTGTTCAGGTGGCAGACGCGCATCATAATGCAACCCGAGGCTACCAGCGGAGCCGTGGCAAAGCCGAATTCCTCGGCGCCAAGCAGGCAGGCTACGGCAACGTCCCTTCCCGTTTTCAATTGTCCGTCACACTCCAGGACCACCCGGTTCCGCAGGTCGTTCATGACCAGCGTTTGCTGCGCTTCGGAGATCCCCAATTCCCAGGGGAGCCCGGCGTGTTTCAGGGAGGTGAGGGGCGAGGCGCCCGTACCCCCGTCGTGGCCTGAGATCAGGATCACGTCGGCCTTGGCTTTGGAAACCCCTGCGGCCACCGTACCCACGCCTACTTCCGAAACCAGCTTCACATTGATGCGGGCCTTGCGGTTGGCCGATTTCAGGTCGTAGATGAGTTGTGAAAGGTCCTCGATCGAATAGATGTCGTGGTGTGGGGGCGGGGAGATCAACCCCACGTACGGCGTTGAATTCCGGGTTTTGGCAATGGAAGGATTTACCTTCGGTCCCGGCAGCTGTCCTCCTTCTCCCGGTTTGGCACCCTGGGCCATTTTGATCTGGATCTCCTGGGCGTTGGACAGGTAGTTTGATGTTACCCCAAATCGTCCGGAAGCCACCTGTTTGATGGCGCTGTTCTTGGAATCGCCGAGTTCGTTGGTCCAGGTGAACCGCTCGGGATCCTCGCCCCCCTCGCCGGTGTTGCTCTTGCCGCCGATGCGGTTCATGGCAATGGCCAGGTTCTCGTGCGCTTCCTTGCTGATGGAGCCATAGGACATGGCCCCCGTCTTAAAGCGTTTCACGATCTCGGTCCAGGGTTCCACTTCGTCCAGCGGGATGGGGTCGTAATTGGTGAATTCGAACAGCCCGCGGATGGTCATCAGGTGTTCGCTTTGCTTGTTAACCAAATCCGCGTACTCCTTATACGTTTTGGGTTCGTTCTGACGCACGGCTTTCTGTA
>JBNKHB010000331.1:0-2759 GCA_050290125.1 Robiginitalea sp. | reverse complement strand
AGGAGGAGTTGTCCGGGCTGTGGTGTTGCCATCTCGGTTGGATTCTGGGGGAAGGTCCCCGGTTGTTTCCCATAAGATAAGGCATTCACCCCAATCTCATAGGAATGGCACCTGAAAGGGGGACGTGCCTCTTGGTGAGGGGATAAAAAAATGCGGGGGTCTCCCCCCGCATTACCATCAATCAAAAAAACAATCAACCACTCACATTATTCGTCCTACCCTTCGGTATTCCGGCCGTCTCTGTCTTGCTCGCGTTGCCTGCGTTGTTTTCTAACCTTAGGACACTACATTTTAGAAAGGGTCACATTTTAATTTGAAAAAAGCGTACATTTTTAGTCAAACCAACTAGCAATGACCGAGACCTCCCTGCCATCCGGGCGTATGCGCTCCGTGGACTTCTTCCGCGGCATTACCATGTTCTTGCTGATCGGCGAATTCAGCGGACTCTTTGAGGTGCTGGTGGAGCCGCCGTTCGAAGGCACCTGGGTAGAGGCAATCGCCATGCAATTCCACCACCACCCGTGGAACGGCTTGCGCTTTTGGGACCTCATCCAGCCTTTCTTTATGTTTATCGTGGGGGTGTCCCTGGCTCTTTCCGTGGCCAACCGGCAAAAACGGGGGCAGACGCGCGGGCAACTCACCCGGCATGTCTTGCAACGCTCCCTGTTGCTATTGCTTTTCGGCTGGGGCCTGTACTGTATCGACGACGGGGGGATCACCTGGCGTTTCCAGAATGTGCTGGCCCAACTGGCGGTAACCTATCCGCTGGCCTACCTGGTGATGAACCGGCCGGCCCGTTTCCAGATCGTTTTCTCGGTGATCCTGTTATTGCTTGCGGAAGTGCTTTACCGCGCCTTCCATATGGAGGGTTTTAACGGGGCCTTTACCCCCGGGCGGAATATCGGCGAGTGGATCGAGCTCCAATTGAACGGGAAACTTCCGGGCGGACATTGGGTGTCGTTGAATGCGTTGTCCACCACCGCCCATACCGTCTGGGGCGTACTTGTCGGGCAGTTGTTGCTGGGCGGCTTGCCGGCCCAACGCAAACTTACCCGGATGCTGCTCTGGGGCGGGATATTGCTGATCCTCGGCTTCGCCTTAAATCCTATTACGCCCATCATCAAACGGATCGCCACCACCAGCTTTGTACTGGCAAGCGGCGGCTGGACGCTGCTGGCCATGGCCTTTTCCTACTGGCTGATTGACATAAAGAAGAAGGACCGGGCCGTGCTGTTCTTTGCCATTGTGGGGATGAACCCGCTCTTTATCTATTTGTTCGCCCATGTGGGCGGGGCACGCCTGTTGGAAAAAATCGTCCACCCGTTCTCTTACGCGATTTTCAGCTGGATGGACCCGGCGGTCGCAGCCGTTATGACCGCGTCCATCGTGTGGATGGGGCTTTGGGGGATCTGTTACTGGCTCTACCGGAAAGGGATCTTTATCCGGATCTGAAGCCTATTTGGAAAGCAAGCCGTGCACCCAGCGCGCCAGCTTGTGGATGATGAACGAGCCGGTCAGCAATACCACCCCGAAAAGGATCGGCAGGATGCCCCCAAAAGTATAGGCCATGCCTACCACAAAGCCCAGCAGGTATTCCGGTCGGTAAACAGGCAGAAAAAGTGCCAATACCAGCGGCAGCCAGATGGCCTTGGAGAGGATTTCCACCATGCCGAATTCCCAGAGCACGCCCATCGCAACACCAAACAGCAGCGCCCCGAAAAAGGCGCGCAGCACACTCCCCTCTTTCGTTTCCGGGTGTTGCTGCAAGCGGCGGTCCACTAACCACAGCACAATCAGCGCCAGGGAGGTAACAGTAAACAAACCCCACCAGTTGGAAAAGCCCGGCATATCTTCCTGGGCCAGCAGGTGGTGGGTAATGACGCCCCCGCTAAAATATTCCCGGAGGATCAGGGCCAGGATGACCAGGCCAAAACCGGCGGCGGTGGCAACTTTATTTCGAAGGAGGGCTTTAAGCATCGGATAAGCTTTGCCCATAGGACGAGCGGTAGGCCGATCTGTTACAGGCCATCCATATCAAAGAGGATCTCCTTGCCGTGCTCCCGGCCTGCCCGCACCATCTCGTCGGCCCCGGAGGAAGGCCCGCCAATGCGCAGGATGGCGTCGCACTTGCTGATCAGCCGGATGGCCACCGGGTGGAAGAGTTCGTTCCAGATGTCGTCCCCCATTTCTTTGGACCCGGCCGTCTCGATCAACGGCAGCGCAAACCACTCCCCCAGCACGGGCAGGTGGCCGCGGCGGTAGAGTTCCAGGGCGGTGTTATTCATGTTGTCGACGTTTTGCTGGATGAGCTTCGGGTCGTCGTTGGTGCCGGAGCGGTAAGGCCCGGCCACCAGGATCATTTTGGGATTGGACATTGGATGAATTTATTATTAATGACGGTTATTCCTCCAGTTTCATTAACTCGATATTCCTGAATTCCACGGGATGCCCCTCTGCCTGGAGTGCGATATATCCTTCACTGATAATCCTTGGGTGGCCCTTATCCATCAGTTCCCGGGCAAATTCATCCGTGTCGTCATATTGGGGTTTGGAGTACTGCAAAACTACCTGTCCATTGACCTTGTGAATTATTTTTTGACTCCCGTGCACCTCTAATTCCATCTTTACCCAACTGGCATCATCAATTGCGGGATAGCTAGTATTTGTGCAATGCTGGGTAATCAAACGATCATTCATTTCAATATGAGTGCCAGCGGTGCATACATTGCCGGTAAATCGCTCCGTGCTACCGTCACCCC
>JBNKHB010000330.1:0-2761 GCA_050290125.1 Robiginitalea sp. | reverse complement strand
CACCCCGTTGGCTTCAATGTATTGTTGCATGGGCCTGGCCATGGCCACGGAAGATTCGATCAGCGGGATCCAGGACAGAATCTGCCCCACCCGCAGCGGGTCGGCTACCCCGAGCAGCCATTTCTCGCCGGATGCCTTGGAGCCCCAGACGGTGATATCGCCACCCATATTGATCATCCCCCCCGGCACTTCCTTGTTCAGCATCAGGTCCTTGGCCCGGTCGGCCGCATAGCCTTTGCCGATGCCCCCCAGGTTGATCTTCATGCCCCGCCGGGGCAGGTAGGCGGTCCGGGCCTCCGGATCCAGCACCAGCTGCCGGTAGCCCACTAGTGGCAATACCCTTTCAAGCTCCTGTTTGGTAGGCAGGGACGAGACGCTGCCGTCAAAGCGCCAGAGCGTATCCAGCGCCCCTGTGGTGATGTCGAAGGCGCCCTGGGTTAGTTCCGAGATCTTGACCGCCCGCTGCAGCAGGTTAAACAGTTCGGGGCTTACCTCTACCGGGCGAATCCCGGCCTGGGCATTGATCTTTGAAGTTTCCGAATCCGGGTTCCAGGAGGAGATGCGCTGCTCCACCTTGCGGATCTCCGCTAGTGCTTCCTCGATGTTGATATAGCCGATCTCTTCACTCTCCGCGGTGACGGTGATGTCCACACGGGTACCCATCAGCCGCTCGCTGCGGTGGACGCTCAACAGGGATCGCTGCTGGGAGTACCCCCAGGCGACTCCCAGGCAGAACCACAAAAGGAGCATCCGTTTCACTACACAGCATTTGGGGAGCATGGGCTCCGCGTGCCAACACATCCTCTCGCCGGTCGGTCCGGCGGGGCATCGGGTGCTTACTCGAATACGCGCAGCATATCCCCGCTCAGGGAGGTCTGGAAAATCTTGAGGGGATTATTGGTCACAGTGTTTATAGGGGTGCCGTTCTGGGCGAATTGGGAGTTGTGGGTGGAACACTGGAAGATCCCGCCCTGGCTGGTAACGAAACGCACCTCCGGGGTCTGTTGGTGGCTGCACACCTGGCTTGCGGCGATAAAGTTGCCTTCCAGGTTCCGGGCCACCACTACCAGTTCCCTCAGGATGAAATCCCCGGGATTGGCCAGCGCGTCGCCGTCAGGGCCACTCAAATCAATGGTAAAATCCACCCCGCTGGGGATGGGTTCGGTAATCAGGTCCGGGCCCTTGGTACATCCCTGCACGCAGGGAAACGTAAGTGCAAAGGCCGCCCCGGCTCCCAGGGTACGCAAAAATTCCTTTCTCTCCATGCTCTTTTTTTTAGGCTAAAGCCCCTTAAACACAAAACGCGGAGATTCCGGAAATCGTATGCCTAATAGCTAAAGGTACCCTTGGGGCTGCGGATGGTGAGTTTACGGGCCGGTGCCGCTTCCACGCGGCCTACCACACGTGCGTCGATATCAAAGCTTGCCGAGATGCGGATCAGGTCCTGAGCCAGGGCTTCGGGCACGTAGAATTCCAGGCGGTGCCCACAGTTGAACACCTGGTACATTTCCTTCCAGTCCGTCCCCGATTCCCGCTGGATGAGTTCAAAGAGCGGGGGCGGGTCAAAAAGGTTGTCTTTGATAATGTGGAGCTCGTCCACAAAGTGGAGGATCTTGGTCTGTGCCCCGCCGCTGCAATGCACCATTCCGTGGATCTCTTCGGGCCCGTAGGCCTCCAGCACTTTCTTGACCACCGGGGCATAGGTACGCGTAGGTGAGAGCACCAGTTTGCCGGCGTCCAGGGGGGTGCCCTGCACCGGGTCTTCCAGGCCTACGCTGCCGGAGTACACCAGGTCCGCGGGGACCTCCGGGTCAAAACTCTCGGGAAAGGTTTGCGCCAAACCATTCGCGAAAACATCGTGCCGGGCCGAAGTAAGCCCGTTGCTTCCCATCCCGCCGTTATAGGACGTCTCGTAGCTTGCCTGCCCGAAAGAGGCCAGCCCCACGATCACGTCGCCGGGCCGGATGCGGGCGTTGTCGATCACCTTATCGCGTCGCATGCGCGCCGTAACGGTGGAATCCACGATGATGGTGCGGACCAGGTCGCCCACGTCCGCCGTCTCGCCGCCGGTGCTGTGGATGGTGATCCCCCACCCTGCCAGCTCGTCGATAAGTTCCTGGGTGCCTGAAATGATGGCCCCGATCACCTCTCCGGGGATCTTGTTCTTGTTGCGGCCGATCGTGGAACTCAACAGGATGTCGTCCGTAATGCCCACGCAGAGCAAATCGTCCAGGTTCATCACCAGGGCGTCCTGGGCAATCCCCTTCCAGACGGAAAGGTCCCCGGTCTGTTTCCAGTACATATACGCCAGGGAGGACTTGGTCCCGGCCCCGTCCGCATGCATCACCAGGCAATAGTCCGGGTCGCCGGTCAGGTAGTCGGGTACGATCTTGCAAAAGGCTTTGGGGAACAGGCCCTTGTCTACCTTGGCGATAGCCTTGTGGACCTCGTCTTTGGTAGCGGAAACCCCGCGCTGGCGGTAGCGTTCGGATGCGTCGGTAGCCATGGTATCGGTTCGGTTTGGACAAAAATACACCAATCCTGGGGATCGGTTGCTCCCGGCCCTATTTTACGAACAACAGGTCCCGGTATTTGGCCAGCGGCCAGTCCGAATCGGACACCAGCCGCTCCAGCCGGTCGCAGTGGTAACGGATCTGGTCGAAGTAGGGCAGCACCGAATCGCAGTAGGAAGCGGCTTTCTTACCGATGTCTTTCATGTTGTTGGCACGCTTGCGGGCCTCGGTCATGGCATCGGTCTTCT
>JBNKHB010000329.1:0-2764 GCA_050290125.1 Robiginitalea sp. | reverse complement strand
ACGGGGGCACCGGGATCGCCTGGGAGTTCGGCTATCGATTCCTGGACGATGAAAACAATAACCTGGAACCTGCGGGAGGCTCCCTGGAACGCATCGCCAGGATTACGCTCCCCGAAAAGGATAGTATATCCGGGGCGGAGATCTTTGCAGTCAACGACGTGACCAACCCGCTTTGGGGGCTGCAAGGCGCCGCCCATGTATACGGCCCTCAAAAAGGCGCGGATCCCGAAACGGTGGAGGCGCTGGACCGGGGGTTGCGCAACCTGGACCGGCAGGTGCAGCGCCATTTGGAAAAAGATGTTGCCGGCGTTCCGGGAGCGGGAGCTGCGGGCGGTACCGCGTTCGGGCTGCAGGTTTTCCTGGATGCCTCTTATATAGCCGGCACTTCTTTCCTGTTCGGCATCAGCGGCGTGGAGGAAGCTTTAGGTGAAACCCCGCCCGATTACCTGGTAACGGGAGAAGGCAGGATCGATGAACAAAGCCTGCAAGGCAAGGTAGTACAGGGGGCTTTGGAGTTGGGTAACCGATACAATATCCGGGTACTCGCGGTATGCGGACGGTGCGATGCGGACCGGGAAGCGCTGCGCAAAGCGGGGCTTGCAGAGGTCATCGAAGTCTCGGACCGGCAACGTCCGCTGGCCTGGAATATGGAGCACGCCTTCGAACGTACCCGCCTGGCCATGGCCCAATTCTTTGATGGCCTGCCAAAACGGACCTAGCGGATGGTCAGGGTCTGTTTGTATTCCTCTACTACGGCAAAGTAACCCAGCGGGAAGGAATCCGGTCGGCCTACATTGTCGCTCAGGTTTATGTTGTCAATCCCCGTAACGTCAACAATATTTCCCCGTACGGTGGCTACGGGCGTTTGGAAGGGATCCAGGCTGGATTCGCTCTGTTCGATCAACAGGGCCATATAATTGTAGAACTGCTCGTCCGCACCCAGCAGGCTGATCTCGATTTCGGTTCCAGACTCAAAGGATTGATCGTAGAAATACGAAAATTCAAAGGTCTGGCCCTGATAAAAGGAATCGTTGGAGGCCAGGTAATTCCCGAACCCAAAATCAAAGATGTAGTAATTCTGCCGTGCCGGGTCGTCGGTAAAGCGTATGGCCACCTCCGTATCGTCCGGATCGTTCAGGGTCCGGGTGCCCTGTCGGAGGTTTGCGATAGGCACCGACGGCGCAAAGGAAGTTGTGGCCAGATAGTTTCTGCCCTTGTGGGTGATGTTCAATTCAAATTCCGCGTCAAAGTCGCGCAACCAAAAGGTCGGGATACGCTGGTCCGAGGTGAAATTGGGGTCTGGGACATAGATCCCGGTACCGGGCACCTCCTCGTACAGGTACGAGAATTCGGTGCGGACGTAGTCCCCGTCGCTATCGTAAAGATTGGTGAAGATCACGATGTTCTCCAATTCGGTCACGGGGATTTCCCCGAAGAAGTTGCTCGTTTCCGCCACCTTAACCACCACAGGTACGTAGTCGTCCCCCAGGTCCACGCGCATGAGGGCCTCCACGTTCAGCTTGGGGGGCTGGGTGGTGGTCTCCACATCAATGACATCTTCACAGCCCTGGAAAAAGGGTATAAGCAACAGGAGCAGGATGGCAATTCTTTTCATGTTACTCAGGGGATTGTGATTGTTGCTTTATATTCCTGAACAATGGCGAAAAAACCGAGCGGGAAATCGTCCGGCCGGCCAACGTTGTCCTTAATGTTGATATTATCCAGGCCCGTGATATCGAATATGTTTCCGCGAACGGTGGCTACTGGCGTTTGGAAAGGCCCCTGAACGGATTCGCTTTGTTCGATCAGCAGGTCCATGTAATTGTAAAATTCCTCGGTGGCCCCGAGCAGGCTCACTTCCAATTCCGTCCCGGAAGGGAAGGTCTGGTCATAAAAATAGGAGAATACGAATTCCTGCCCTTCGTAAAAGGTGTCTTCGGTAGCCAGGTAGTTGCCTGAGCCAAAATCGAGGATATAATAATTCTTCTGCCCCGGGGCATCCTTAAAACCTACCACCACCTCCGTTTCATCCTCGTCCAGAAAGGTGCGATCTCCCAACTCCAGATTAGTGACGGGCACCGAAGCGGCATACTCCCCAAAGGCAAAATACGTCCGGCCTTTGTGGTTAATGTGAAGCTCATATAGGGAAGGGTACTCCGTATCTACAATGGAACTGGGCAATTCGGTCGTATAAACGCCGGAACCCGGCTCGCTCTCCCGAAGGCCAAAATAATAGGTAGATAACCAGTGACCCCGTTCTCGGTAGTTATTGACCCAAATCTGGATGAGTTCGAGTTCGGTCACCGGGATTTCTTCAAAAAAATTGGAGGTCTCCGATACCTTAACCCTAACGGGAAAGAATTCCTCATCCCGGTCCACCCGAAGCACCGCCTCCACGATGAGCCTGGGCTCGCGTGACGGGGTCTCCACATCGATCACGTCCTCACAGCCCGGTAGCAGGAATAGCGGTAGCATTAGCGAAAATCCGATTCTTTTCATAGCGTTTTTGAACTTACGGGATCGTAAGGGTGGCCTTGAATTCCTGGGTGACGATGAAATAACCCAGCGGAAAATCATCCGGCCTGCCGACATTATCGGTTATATCGATATTGTCCAGGCCCGTGATGTCGAAGATATTGCCGCGCACGGTGGCAATGGGCGTCTGAAATGGGCCTTGTACGGATTCGCTTTGCTCCACCAGGAGGTCCATGTAATTGTAGAATGCCTCGTCGGCCCCGAGAAGGCTTACCTCCAGCTCGGTACC
>JBNKHB010000328.1:0-2785 GCA_050290125.1 Robiginitalea sp. | reverse complement strand
CCGCCTTGAACTGGGTGAGGCGCGACATATCCAGTTTATCCAGCCGGCTGTATTCGAAGATCTCCTTCTTGAGTTCCTCCGGCAACGAAACATTCTCGATGTAGAATTTCTCGAGCTCAATCCCCACCCGGCCGAATTCGGGTTGCATCACCTCCTGGCAGGTTTCCGACAGTTCACTGGTGTTGGCCGCATAAAGTTCCAGTGGCAGGTTGGCCTCCCCCACCGTATCGGTAAATCGGGTCACGATCAGGCTCTTCAGGTGCTCGTTCACCTCGTAATTGGTAAAATTGCCATCGGTGCCTACCACGTCGATAACGAATTTGCCCGGATCGCCGATCCGGAAACTGTAGGTGCCGAACGCCCGGATCTCGGTGAGCCCAAAGCGTTCGTCGCTCAACATGACCGGGTTCTTGGTCCCCCATTTCTCATCCGTGAACAGGCGGGTATTCACAAAGTATACTTCTGCCTTGAAGGGGCTGTTAAAGCCGTATTTCCATCCCTTCAGGGTAGTAAGGATCGGCAGGTTCTTCGTGCTGAGCTCATAGGTGCCGGGTCCAAATACGTCTGCCAGCTGCCCTTCATTCACAAAAACAGCTTTCTGCCCTTCGCGGACCACCAGTTTAGCGCCATTCTTGATCTCGTTCTGGTAGCGTTCAAAGCGGTGGACAATCGTGTCATTGGTCTCGTCCAGCCATTCTACGATGTCGATGAATTCCTGCCCGAGTTTCTTTTTGATTTCGTCGAATATTCCCATTCCTGTTCTTTTTATATGGTTCCCCGCCGGTCTTCAATACGCTTTGCGCCGGCACCGGTACAAGGTACTATTCCGTCGGCAGTCCAAAAAATAGGCAAGCTTATAAATCCGGTAATTTTTTGGGGAGAACGTCTATTTCTGATTACATTTCCCGACTGGAACTTCGTTGTGCCCGCCGGCGGCACCCTTATCAAGTATGAAACAAGTTTTTTGCATCGGGGAATTGCTTATCGATTTTGTAGGTGAGAACCAGGGCAGCGATCTCAGCAAAGCCCTGATGTTTACCAAAAAGGCCGGTGGCGCCCCCGCTAACGTAGCCTGTGCCATCGCCCGGCTGGGGGGTCGCAGTTCCTTTATCGGCTGTATCGGGGAAGACCCCTTTGGTGCTTTCCTCCAGTATGTCCTGGAAGAAAACCGGGTGGACGTGCGGCATCTGCAGCGCAGTGAGGTTTTTACCACCCTGGCCTTCGTGTCATTGGCGGAAGACGGGGAACGCGATTTTGTTTTCAGTCGCGGGGCGGACCGGGAACTGAAATACCTGCCTGCGGTGAAAAGCGAGTTCAAAGGCAACATGCTGCACCTGGGAGCGGCTACGGCCCTGCTGGGCGGTCCGCTGGAATCGGCCTACGGACACTATTTCTTCGATGGGCTCACCGAGCGCGCCTTTATCAGTTTTGACCCGAATTTCCGCCATGACCTTTGGAAAAGAAAAGAAAAGGATTTTGTCAAAAAATGCCGGCCCTTCATTGAAAAGGCCAATCTGTGCAAATTCAGCCTGGAGGAGGCACAGTTGTTGAGCCGGCAGGAGGATACCGAAGCCGCATGCAAGTATCTGCACGACCTGGGCGCCGAGATCATTGTGGTTACCCTTGGGAAGGAGGGGACCTACCTCAGTACGGGTGCCCAATCGGCGATCATCCCCAGCATTGCGGTAAACCCGGTAGATACTACCGGTGCCGGTGATGCCTTTATCGGCTGCCTGTTGTGGCAACTCTCCGCTATTCCGGACGTAGGTTCGGTAGCCGGGGATTTCCCGAGGCTGGCCGAAATGGTCCGGGTGGCAAATGCGGCCGGGGCGATCACCACCACGCATTACGGGGCCATTGAATCCCTGCCCGACGAAGCCAAACTGAAGGAGGCCCTGGCATGAACCAAACGGAGATCCATCGGATGCTGGCCGGGAAAGCACTGGACCGGCCGGAGAAAGCAGACCTCAGCGCGCTCTATAAAAAGCGGCTGGCCGCGAACCTTACCCTGCTTCAGGACCTGTACTTCTCCCTCTATCCAGGCCGAAACGACTCTTTTCAAGAATTAATGGGAAAGCTGGGCGAGTTTTACGCCGGCCGCCCCCCAGCGCTCAAGCTGCAGGACGCCAACCGCCTGAAGGCCGGCAACTGGTATCAATCGGGCAACTGGGTCGGGACGCAATTGTATGTGGACCGGTATAACCGGGACCTGCAAGGGCTGGAGTCCCGTATCCCCTACCTGGAAAAACTCGGGATCAACCTGTTGCACCTGATGCCGCTGACCACGCGTCCGGAAGGGCCGAACGACGGTGGGTACGCCGTAAACAGCTATACGGAGATAGACCCGCGCTACGGCACCCGGGAGGACCTTCTGAGCCTGAGCGCACAGTTGCGCGAGAAAGGCATGTGCCTGATGCTTGATTTCGTGGTGAACCACACCTCGGACGAATTCCCCTGGGCACAGAAAGCGAAGGCTGGCGATCCGCATTACATGGAGTATTACCACACCTACCCGGATCGCACGATCCCCGATATATACGAGCGGACCCTGCCGGAAATTTTTCCGGAATCCGCTCCGGGAAACTTCACCTATTCACACGAGATGCAGCGCTGGGTGATGACGGTGTTCAACACCTATCAATGGGACCTGAATTACACCAATCCCGAAGTATTCCGGGAAATGCTCGGCAACCTCATCGATTTGGTGAATATGGGGGTGGACGTGGTCCGTTTTGATGCGCTGGCCTTCTTGTGGAAACGCATTGGCACGGAATCGCAGAACCTT
>JBNKHB010000327.1:0-2790 GCA_050290125.1 Robiginitalea sp. | reverse complement strand
CAGCGCCAAAGGGGTTCAGGTAGTCCGCGGTCACGTCGTAGTATTGGATCTCGGGATGTATATCGATCTCTGGCTCGGGGATCCGTACCACTTCCAGGGTCTTCGTTTCGGGGTCCAGGCGGTATTCCAGCCGGCTCAGGTCATAGCCGATGGAAGCCTCCGCATTTACCACCACCAACGCTTTTTTTCGGGCCGAGATCAGGGAACCGAACAACTCCCGGGAATCCTCATAGGTATATACTTCCGCAAAATGACCCTCGGTGACCACCAGTTTCGCTACCTGATCGATCTGCGATTGGATGAGGGCAGATTCTTCCGTGATCCGGGCTGTTTCCATGGATTCTTCGCGGCAGGACCGGAAGATCAGCACGGCCGCCAGGGCCATCAATGCGCCTGCAAGGAACTTTTTCATAGTACATGATTTAAGGGAGCGTATCAGTATATACGCAAACGGGCGCTATTTGAGATAGGATTCCGCCTCTTTTAAGGCCTGGGGGATCCCTCCCGGGTCCTTCCCGCCGGCCGTGGCGAAGAACGGCTGGCCTCCTCCGCCTCCCTTGATATGCTTCCCAAGCTCGCGAACGATCCTGCCGGCGTCCAGGCCGCGGTCCGCTGCAAGGTCCCTGGAAATATAACAGGTGAGCAACGCCTTGCCGTCCTGCGCACTGCCCAGGAGCAAATAGAGGTTGTCCACTTTATTTCCCAGGCCAAAGGCCAGGTCTTTCATCCCGGCTGCGTCCAAATCCACCTGTTGGGCCAGGAAATTTACGCCGCCCACGTTCTTTATGGCCGCCTCCAGTTCCTGCCCCAGCATCCCGGCCTTTTCCCGTTTTAAGGCTTCTATTTCCTTTTTCAGGGCCGTGTTTTCCTCCTGCAGGCCCGCTACGGCCTCCACGGGGTCCTTTTGTCCTTTGAGTAGTACCCTGAGCGACCCGACGGTCCGGTCGGCAGCCGTCAGATAGGCTTCGGCCGCGTCGGAAGTTATGGCCTCGATGCGCCGGATCCCGGCCGCAATGGCACCTTCGGAAACGATCTTGAAATACCAGATATCCCCCGTATTGGCTACATGTGTCCCCCCGCAGAGTTCGATGCTTTCTCCGAAACGGATGGTTCGTACCCGGTCGCCGTATTTTTCCCCGAACAGGGCCATGGCCCCTGCCTGCAACGCCTCGTCCACCGGGATGTCCCGCCGCTCCTGCAACGGAATATGTTCCCGGATCCGCGCATTGACGAATTCCTCCACCTGCTGCAATTCCTCCTCGCTCAATTTGGCATAATGGGAAAAATCAAATCTCAGGTGGTCCGGCAATACAGCCGAGCCCTTTTGTTCCACATGGGTGCCGAGCACGGTCCGCAGGGCCTGGTGCAGCAAATGAGTGGCCGTGTGGTTGCGGGCCGTCAAAGCCCGCTTGCTGGCGTCCACCTCCGCGTGGAATGCTACTCTGGGATCCTCCGGCAAGCGCTTGGCGATATGCAGGATCTCGTTGTTTTCTTTGGTCGTACCGATGATCTCGGTCTTTCCGCCCCCGGCCGCGACCAGCCAGCCCTTATCCCCAACCTGGCCTCCGCCCTCAGGGTAGAACGGGGTACGGTCCAGCACGAGCTGGTAGCGGGTGCCTTCCTTCCTGGAGTCCACTTTTCTGTACTTGCGGATGTGGGCATCGCCGGCCAGGGAATCGTAGCCGGTAAAAACGGTCTGGTCCCCGGATTCCAGGACCACCCAGTCTTCCCGGGCGGTTTCGGAAGCCGCCTTGGAACGGTCCTTCTGTTGCTGCATGGCCTCGTCGAAGCCTTGGCGGTCCAGCTCGTAGCCACGCTCCCGAAGGATCAGGGCCGTCAAATCGATCGGAAAGCCAAAGGTGTCGTAGAGCTCAAACGCCTTGGCGCCGTCCACCATTTTACCTTTCGTTCCTTTGATCACGTCATCCAGGAGGGCCAGGCCCTGTTCGAGGGTTTTCAGGAAGGACACTTCCTCTTCGCGGATGACGTTTGCGATCAATTGTCGCTGTTCCTTCAATTCCGGGAAGGCGTCCCCCATAACCCCGGTAAGCACCGGGAGCAATCGGTGCATGAAGGGCTCTTTGGCCCCCAGGAAGGTAAAGCCGTAGCGGATGGCGCGGCGCAGGATCCTCCGGATCACATAGCCGGCCCCGGTATTGCCGGGAAGCTGTCCGTCGGCGATGGCAAAGGCCACCGCCCGGATGTGGTCGGCCACCACCCGGATGGCGATATCTGTTTCTCCCTCCTTGCCGTACTTGGCCCCGGTGACAGATTCTATTTCAGAGATCAGCGGGGTGAAGAGATCGGTATCGTAATTGGAGCGGACGCCCTGGAGCACCATACACAGGCGCTCAAATCCCATCCCCGTATCCACATGTTTTTCCGGCAGCGGTTCCAGCTGCCCGTTGGCCTTTCGGTTGAACTGGATAAAAACCAGGTTCCAGATCTCCACCACTTCCGGGTGGTCGGCATTCACCAGGGATGCCCCGGACAATTTCTCGCGCTCCGCCTCCGGCCGGATGTCCACGTGGATCTCCGAACAGGGGCCGCAGGGGCCCTGTTCCCCCATTTCCCAGAAATTGTCCTTTTTGGACCCGTTCAGAATGCGCTCTTCCGGGATCCGTTCCTTCCAGATAGCATGCGCCTCGTCGTCCCGTTCCAGGGCATCCGAATCAGTACTGCCCTCAAAGATGGTAACATAAAGGCGGTCCGGGTCTATCCCGCAGGTATCCGTAAGGAACTCCCAGGCCCAGGCAATGGCATCGGCCTTGAAGTAATCCCCAAAGCTCC
>JBNKHB010000326.1:0-2811 GCA_050290125.1 Robiginitalea sp. | reverse complement strand
ACCGCTGGAAACGTTGCCGCGGACGGTCTTTTCGCCGCCTCCGGCGTAGATCACATTCGGGTCGCTTTGGGCCACTTCCACCGCGCCGATGCTGCCGCCAAAATAGCCGTCGGAAATATTTTCCCAGCTGCGGCCCCCGTCCTGGGTGCGCCATACCCCGCCGCCGGTGGCCCCGAAATAGAACAGGTTCGGCTTGCCGGGCACGCCGGTCACCGCTGCGGAGCGACCGCCACGGAAGGGTCCTACCAGGCGGTACTCCATGGAGGAATACAGCGCCTCGGAATAGGTGAGCGTGTTGGTGCGGCTGCGCCGCTGGGCGTCGGAGGTAAAGGGAATGAGTAAAAGGCTGAACAGGATCAGCAGGGAGGGGTAGTGTCTCGTGCTCATATAGGGTTAGCGAATTAGCAGGAGGCGGAAGATACGGATTCTTTTAGGTACTACACAAGGGGGCGCCCCCCTCCCCCCGCCCATATTCAAAGTATGGTTGAACCCCGCAACAAGCCAGCACAAATCCGTATCTTTTCAGGAGTAAACCCCATTGCTATGAACCCTATAAAACGCACGCTGTTTCTCATGGTTTCAGGCGCATTCCTTTGCCTGATTCCGACGCGACTAGAATCCCAGGACCTCCCCAACGAAGACTGGGCAGAAACCGTGAACGGCGCTTCGGACGTGATCGCCAACTACTATACGGACGCCGCCTATCACGTGAATCCGGACGGCAGTTTTGTCCAGGGAGCTGAAAACATTGCGCAGTGGTGGCAGGAGCAGGGCATTATTATCGATTCCCTGGCGGTGATCCGGGAAATCCAGCCCCATGTTAATACCTATCGGTATCAAATAATGTATTTGCACGCCCTGGACGGCAACAGCTGGAAGCAGCTGGCCATCTGGAATGTGCAGGGCGAGGAGCCGCTCCTGGAATTGGAGGTAGTGGATATGGTGGCGCCGGTGATGAATTATAAGGCGCAACTGGAGGCACAGCGCCAGATCTGGATGACCCATTGCAATGCCCATCAGGTTTCGCAATTGGTGAATGAAGTGTATGCCCCTAACGCGCTGTATTACAACCACGACCTCTTGGATGTGGGCCGGGAAACCATCATAAATACCTATCAGTATATGGCGCGTCCGGACTACAACCTGCACCTGGAGCCCATCATCATAGAACCTGTCAACGAAGAGCTGGCTTATGAGATCGGGCAGTGTTCCGGCTCGTATCCGGGGAAATATGTATTGGTGTGGAAGAAAGATGAAACCGGCAAATGGCACATCCTGCTGGATTCAAATATCTAAGGCATATCCGCAGCTTATCGCTGCCTTAATTACGATCATGACCCGCGAACGCAAACTGCAAATATTCTACTACATCGGACTGTTCCTGACCCTGGCCGGCGCCATTGATCCGCTGGAGGGTTCGGTAGTGGTTGCGGCCGGCGCCATCATCCTGGCCGTGGTCACCCACAAATACGGCGACCCGCAGGCGCGCTGGTATAAGGTAGCGGCCATCCTGATTGCGATCGGGGTGATCGCGCTGTGGGTCTTATCCGGCTTTGGAGGCTTTGGCGGTGAAACTGGACGTCCCATGAATTGGGGGATCGCCATCTTGCCGTATCCGATCGGTTGGCTCATGATCCTTGGGCTGCTGTTTATCCGCCTTTTTGTGCGTCGGGATCAGCCATAATAATTTCGATCGGGGCCATGCATCCCAACCCCGGACATTCCTTTTTTTCGTATCTTCAAGAGTCTCATCCTTACCTTCTTTGACCTCGGTGTTTTGGCAAGGCCAAGCTCCGGCACTGGGCCGGAGGCAACCTCAATCAATTTATTATTAGTTATGCCTAAGTACGTTATCGAACGGGAAATTCCCGGAGCGGGGAGCCTGACATCCGAGCAATTGAAAGCGATTTCGCAGACCTCCTGCGGGGTGCTCAGTGAAATGGGCCCGCTGATCCAGTGGGTGGAGAGCTATGTGACCGGAGACAAGATCTACTGCATTTATGTAGCCCCGAACGAGGACATGGTCAGGGAGCACGCCCAGAAAGGGGGCTTTCCTGCCAATTCGGTCAGCGAAGTGAAGGCGGTGATCGACCCGGTTACGGCCGAATAGTCGTTCCTGCGTTCATTGCTTAATGCCGGGGAGCGCCCGGCCGGAATCCTTTTGTCGATTTCGTACCTTCCTGACTTTAAAAACCCTTTTATGTCTCCCACCCGCATCCTGCTTTTTTTGATCCTGTCACTGGGCATCCTCTCTTGTCAGCCCAAGGAGGAACCCGCTAAGGCCGTAATCCATCGCACCACCCTGGACAAGGCCCGGCTGCTGAGCCCGGATACCCTGACGGCAGGAATGTCTGTGGATTCACTACCAATAATAACCCTGGACACTGCAACGACCTATCAGAGCATGGACGGCTTTGGCTTTAGCCTGACCGGCGGGAGCGCCCTGAACCTGATGCGGATGAGCGACGGCGCTCGCGCGGCCATCCTGCAGGAATTGTTTGGGAGCGGGCCGGACGATATCGGGATCAGCTACCTGCGCTTGAGTATCGGGGCTTCGGACCTGGATGAGTATCCCTGGTCCTACGATGATTTACCCGACGGGGAAACGGACCCGGAGCTGGCGCAGTTTTCCCTGGGGTACGACACCTTGTATTTGATCCCCGTGCTGAAAGAGATCCTGGCGATCCAACCCGACATCCCGCTGATGGGATCCCCCTGGTCGCCCCCAGCCTGGATGAAGGACAACAAGGATACCCGCGGCGGAAGCCTGCTGAAGGAATTTTACCCTGCGTACGCCGATTACTTTGTAAA
>JBNKHB010000325.1:0-2828 GCA_050290125.1 Robiginitalea sp. | reverse complement strand
ATGGTTTCCTCGGGCAGCAGTCCGCCCGTGAGTATAATACCGCTTACAGACGGGTAATTACGGGATATATTGGCCTGCAAAGCGCCCAGTATGATATCTGCCCGGTCCCCCGGGGTGATTACCAGGGCGTGTTCCTCCAGGTGATACAGGTAGTTCCTGAGCTGCATGGCCCCTACCCCGAAATGCCCTACCTGGTTATCCAGGTGTTCGCTCCCGAACAATACCTTGCCGTCCACCGCGCCGACGATCTCGCGCATAGTGGGGTTGCCCAGTACGGGATTCAGGGGAATGGCGGCCGAAAGTACCCCTTCGGGCAATTCTTGATTCAGGCTGTTGAGCACCAGATCGCGGTTTTCCGGTTGGATCTTGTTGGCCACCACCATGAGTACCTCCACCCCGTTGTCGCGGAAGGAATCACAGGCCAGTACCAGGGAATTGACGAATTCCTCCAGGGTCTTGCCGACGCCGCTTGAAAGAATTACCGTAGGGATGCCCAGGTTCTTGGCCATGAGCACGTTGATATCCCATTCGATGATGGCGCCCTCCCCCGTAAAATCGGTTCCTTCCACCAGAACAAAGTCAAACCGGCTCTCGATATTCTTGTATTGGGTGATGATCGCATCCAACACCTCGTCCTCGCGGTTCCGGCTGTTCTTGAGGACCACCTCGCTGCGCGTACAGGCGTAAGCTTCCTCATACTCCATCGGGATGTTGAAATGGGAAAGCACGGTTTCGATATGGTTGTCCCGCTGACCCTCCGGGTAGTCATTGATAATGGGCCTGAAATAGCCTACCCGCGCCATTTTACCGAGTAAAAGGCGCATCAGCCCCAGCGAGACGATCGACTTACCGCTGAAGGCTTCTATGGTGGCGATGTATATGGCTTTATTCATAGGTAAAGTGAAGCGTAAAATCTATGGTAAAGGTACCTCATAAAGAGGGCGTAAAAAAGTTTCCCCGGGGAATTTTCACGCCGTCACATGCTCTGGAGAAGGCCTGAAAATAAGCCGGCGGCGAATGATGCAGATCATTTAGTCCCCCCAGGCCATAGGGTATCTTTAAGGGTATCCAAAACAGGTTGACCCATGAAATCGCTCCTCTACGCCACCGATTATTCCGATGCCTCTGTCGCCGCCCTCCACATGTCACAGGTTCTCAGCAAAATGCTGAATATGCGGCTGGTGATCACGCATGTATACGATTTGCCAACCGTGCTGGGCACGCCGCTGCAAGGTCCGTTCCCCAACCTGCAAACCGACTCCCGGGTCAGTGAACGGCAAAAGCTCATGGACTTCTATAAAACAAAACTGCTGAAAGCGTACCGCACCATTGACCTGCGCATTGAGCCGGTGGAAAACATGTCGGTCCTTTCCGGTATCATTTCAAAGGCCAGCGAATGGCACGCCCGTCTGATCGTGGTGGGCATGAAGGGAGAAAATACGCTGAGGGAATTCGTAATGGGCAGCACTACCAAGAAGCTGTTCGACAAGGCCCCCTGCCCGGTCCTTTCCGTACCTGAAAGCCATCACATCGACGATGTGGAGCGGCTTGTCTACGCCACCGACTATGAAATGGAAGACTTAAAAGCGCTCGAAAAAGTGGTGGCCCTCGCCGCCGCCTTCGATGCGGAAATCCGCGTGGTCCATGTAGCTTCCAAGGAGGAAAAGGACGACGCTTCCCGAATGGAGTGGTTCCGCGAATTGGCTCTGGAGAAGATCCGGTATCCCAAATTGTTCTTTGAACGGATCCATTCGGATGACGTGATGCACACCCTGCAGGATTATACCCGGATCCTCCATGCAGACCTGATCGGGATGCTGGAGCGCGAGCCGAAGGGTGGGGTTGCCAAATGGTTCCATCGGGACCTGGTCAAACAAATGGCCTCCCAATCCAGCATTCCGCTGCTGAGTTTCAACGAGCAGAATCTGCAAACGCTTTTCTTCTGATCCTTTAATAGAAGATTTCAGGGTTCTACGACCGAACTGTCGGGTACCACAAGGAACGGGATCCGGATATGGAAGCCGATCCGGTCAATATTCTGCCGTTCCAGAATGCGCTCGAAGAAATCGTGCTTGCGGTTCATCATCACCAACAAATCTATGGGGTGATGCTCGATATAGTCCAGCACGTCTCCGGGCATCTCCCCGTCGTAAATCTCCACAACGTCGTAATCCGCATCCCCCATCAGGCGTTCCAGGTGCGCCTTGTGGTCCTTCTGATGGTCGGTGAGCTGGGATCCGTCGTTGATATGCAGCAGCACTACCCGCGCCTGGTGCATCCGAATCAGGTGCAGCAGGGGCGCGAGCTCCTCCGGTTTGTAGGCGCTCAGGTAATCGCTGGGGAACAACACGCAACGCGGCGGATGAAACAACACGGTCTCCGGGATGGCCAGCACCGGGACGGTGGCCTTTCTGATGGCAAACACGGTATTGGATCCCAGGAATAATTGCTTTGCGCCACCTGCTCCCCGGGTTCCCATGACCACCAGGTCTATTTGCTTGGACTGGCATTGTTCGCGGATCTCATCGGTGAGGGTATTGAAAGCGGAAAGCACTTCAAAGCGGTGACGCCGGTTGGGGAATTCCTTCCTGATATCCGCCAGCGTCCGGTCCAGGCCGGCCAGCGATGCATCCACCCCGGTATCCGGAAGGGCGCTCGCTTCCGGGCCGCCCAGCATATAGTCCATCCGGTAAAATGCCGGCGTGTAAGTGTGCAGCAGGTAGAACGTACAGGTTTCGTCCTTGAAGAGCAGCAGGGCATAGGAAATGGCATGCCAGGCATTCTTTGAAAAATCGGTGGGTATCAGGATATTGGTCATGACAGTGAAA
>JBNKHB010000324.1:0-2830 GCA_050290125.1 Robiginitalea sp. | reverse complement strand
GGATATCGCACTGAAAATGTCCTATCTGCCCATCCGGACCACCGCCCGGGGGGAGGCCGCCCTCATTTCCGAATTCTATGTGATCATGCATGCGCTGGCCGGAATTCCCGGGGAGGATGCAACTTTGCGGAGCCGATTGTTCCGTATGGCGGCAACGGCCCGGGGCCATCTGCCGGACAGCAGCTACAGCGCGGCGATGTACGATTTTGTGAAGGCCAAATACGATTCCGGCATCCCCTGGGAACAGGCTCGGGACTCTGTATATCAGCGCTACCAGGTGGAGCAGCGCGATGGTTATGACATCACGTCCCGAAACCTTTACTGCAACGGGTGTTTTGCTGCCGGGATCAATTTTGCTGCCAGCATGGTCAGTTTGTTTTACGGGGAGGGCGACCTTAAAGAGACCATCCGGATCGGGGCCCTTTGCGGCTGGGATTCCGATAACCCCACGGCTACCTGGGGCGGTTTGTTGGGCTTTATGTTGGGAAAGCAGGGCGTTGAGGAGGCCTTCGGGCGCAGTTTTTCAGACCGCTTCCATATTCACCGTACGCGGCAGGGGTTTCCAAATGATGGGATCGACACCTTTGGCCAAATGGCGCAAACCGGCCTTCGTATTATCGACCGGGTGGTTGCTTCGGAATGTTCCGGACAACTGGATATGCAAACAGGCAAGTGGATCATCCCGCTGAAGTAACCCATCAGAATCCGTTCACAAAAAAATAACGGCATCCCCAATTATATGAATCTATCCCAACCCGAAGTACAGGTTTTTCCCCGTACACAACTCGCTGGCAAGCGCCTCCAAATGAATTTCAACAGCGATCGGACGCCCCAACTCTGGCGGAGCTTTATGCCGGAACGCAGCTTGATCGCAGACCCGGCAGGGCCGGACCTGTATTCGGTGGAGGTGTACAATTCCGTTCATTTTTTCAGGCAGTTCAACCCCATGCGACCCTTCGAAAAATGGGCCTGCGCCCCGGTGACGGGAACCGCAGCGATCCCGGAAACCATGGAACAACTGGTCATTCCGGAAGGGGAATATGCCGTATTTGCCTACCGTGCCGCCTGGGGGCCCGCCCCTGAGTTTTACCGGAAAATCTATACCGAATGGTTGCCGGCTTCCGCGTATGTTCTGGACCACCGGCCTCATTTTGCAAGGATGGGCCCGGATTACAACAGGGAGGATCCCGAGTCTGAGGAGACTATCTGGATCCCGGTTCGGATGAAATAGCCAAGGTTGGCCACCTCCCATAATCAACAATTATGATTATTTTCCCTGGAACCAAACCGATAACACGATGAAACGCAACGAGTTTATCCGGACCTCTTCTGCTTTTGTTGCAGGCAGCGTCCTCCTGCCCTCTCTGGCTTGCAAAGGTGAGGGTGAGAAATCTGCCGCAATTGCTGAAACGGAGCCGACAAGAACCAATTGGGCAGGCAACTACACTTATAAGGCACAGAAACTACACAAACCAGCCACCGTGGAAGAACTGCAGCAGCTTCTTCGCGATATGGATACGCATAAAGCGCTGGGATCCCGCCATTGTTTCAACAATATCGCCGATAGTCCGCTTAACCAGATCTCCACCGAGAATTTACGCAGGCTGGTACAGGTGAATAAGGATCAGATGCAAGTTACCGTAGAAAGCGGGATGCGCTACGGAGACCTGGCCCCAATGCTGGAAGCGGAAGGCCTGGCATTACACAATCTGGCTTCCCTGCCCCATATTTCCATAGCCGGAGCCTGCGCCACGGCTACCCATGGATCCGGCGTTCAAAATGGCAATCTTGCCTCGGTTGTTTCCGGAATGGAATTAATCCTTTCCAATGGTGATTCCCTGTCCCTGAAACGCCAGGACCCTGATTTTAATGCGGCGGTTGTGCACCTGGGCGCCCTGGGGATCGTCTCGCGCATCACGCTGGACGTGGTACCGGATTATCAGGTGTCCCAACGCGTATTCCTGGACCTTCCGTTTGAAACTGCCGTGAATCATTTTGATGAAATCATGTCCGGTGGTTATAGCGTAAGCCTGTTTACAGATTGGCAGGACGGGAAAGTAAGCCAGGTTTGGGTGAAGCGTAAGGCGGATGCCATGCCCGAAACTGATGAAACCGAGTATTTCGGAGCGTTCCCAGCCGACAGGGATGTCCATCCGATCATCAGGCTTTCTGCTGAGAACTGTACCCCTCAAATGGGCGTGCCAGGGCCATGGTATGAGCGCCTCCCCCATTTTAAAATGGGCTTTACGCCCAGCAGCGGTGATGAACTGCAATCCGAATTTTTTATAGCACGGGATCAGGCGGTTGAAGCCTTTCAGGCGCTGGAAGCCAAGAAGGACCTGATTGGCCCGCAATTGCAGATTTCTGAAATACGAAGTGTCGCCGCTGACAATCTATGGCTGAGCCCGGCTTATAAGCGCGACGTTGTGGCCTTCCATTTTACCTGGAAACCCAACGGCCCAGAAGTGAACGAATTGATCAAGATGATAGAAAAGGAACTCAGCCCTTTCAGTGTGGTACCGCACTGGGGTAAGCTCTTTAACCTGGCGCCGGAATTGCTGGAGGAACGCTATGAGAAAATAGGGGACTTCAGGGCGCTGGCGCAGCGGTTGGATCCGGAGGGAAAGTTGCGCAATGCCTTTTTGGACAGGAATCTTTACCGGGAAGCTTAACCTCCGGGAATAGAGGGGGCCTCCTCTCCTCCGCCCCACGGAAAATATAACATTCCACAACGCAACAAGCCAGCAGCCAGGCGGAGCCTAAACATCCATTTCCAATAGAAAGGAACTCAGCGTTTTCCCATGCGGATCCAGCGCGGTGGATGCGGTAA
>JBNKHB010000323.1:0-2846 GCA_050290125.1 Robiginitalea sp. | reverse complement strand
GATGAATACCCGCGGTTCAGGCTGGCGGTCTCGCTGCACTCGGCGGTGGAGGACACCCGTACTTCGATCATGCCCTTTAATGCCACTTTCCCGCTTTCCGAACTCCGCTCGGCCATTGCCTACTGGTACGAAAAGACCCGCAGCCGGGTTACCTTCGAGTACGTGGTGTGGGAAGGGATCAACGACAAAGCCGCAGATATCGAAGCGCTGCTGGACTTCTGCAGGGCGGCCCCCTGCAAGGTGAACCTGATCGAATACAACCCCATCGGGGACGAGGCCTTCCGGCAGGCGCCTGAGGCCGCCGTCCAGGCCTATATCAACGCCCTGGAAGGCGCCGGGGTCACGGTTACCGTCCGCCGGTCCCGCGGCAAGGACATCGACGCCGCCTGCGGGCAGCTGGCCAACAAAAGTTCCTGACGCGAGCCGGTTACTCGTCCATATCCTCCCCGGGGACTCCGGACAGATTTGCCTGGATCTCCCCAATAAAAGCATGCCATTCCGATAGCATATCTTGGTAGGTCTCCGGAAGGGAGTCCTTTAGATCGCGCTGTTCGGCCAGGTCGTCACCCAGGTTGTAGAGTCCAAAATTCGCTTCGTCAAAAGGCCGCTGGTAATGCGTCAGTTTCCAGTTGCCTTTGCGGACCATCCCGCGCTGTTGGTGCTCCAGGCCGTATACGTATTCCGGATCGTGCGCCTGTCCGGCCGCTCCGGATAACAGGGGAAGCAGGGATGTGCCCCTCAACGGCACTTTGTCCACCCCGTCCAGCGCATCCGGGTAACGAACGTCGGCCAGGTCGTAAAAAGTCGGAGCCAGGTCCAGTACGGTTACCAGTGCCTCACTGATACTCCCGGCCTGTTCTACCCCCGGGCCGGCGATCATCATGGGAGCCACGATCCCGCCCTCGGTGGTAAACCCTTTGAAGTAACGAAAAGGCGCAGAACCGGCTTCGGCCCACTGCGGGCCGTACGAGACAAAGGAATCGGGCTTGCCCATGTTCTCATAGGAATTGTCGTAGTTGGGCTGGATGAAGGTCGCAAAGGGCTCCTGGTAGTAAAAGTCCTCCGCCGCTGCGCCGTTGTCGGACATAAAGACGATGAGGGTATGGTCGTATTGACCGCTTTCTTTCAGATAATCTACGAGCCGGCCCACATTGTAGTCCAGATTGGCCACCATCCCGGCATATAGCTCCATTTTCCGGGCTTCTTCGCGTTGTTGGTCCGGCGAGAGTGAGTCCCATGGTTTTACCCGGGGATGACTGGGTGGCAATGCGGCATCCTCAGGGATCATTCCTGCCTCCTTGAGGCTTTCCAGCCTGCTGGCTTTCAGTGCTTCATAACCCTCGTCGTAGCGGCCTCGGTAGGGATGCCAATAAGTGGAATCTACCTGTAGCGGCCAGTGCGGGGAGGTAAAGGCGGCAAAGCTAAAGAAAGGTCGTCCGTCCCCCTGGTTGCTTATCATATACTCCAACAGCTTGTCGGTGTAAAAATCCGTGGTGTAATTCCCTTCTGTCCAGGATGCCGCTTCTCCGTCTTCGGTATACCGGGTTACCGGGAGGCTGGGATGGAATCCCGTATCCGTGTAGTGGCTGCCGGCGCCCCCCAGGTTCACGAAGGAGCGCTCAAAGCCTTTTTGGCTCGGATTGGAATGGGGGTCGGAACCCAAATGCCATTTTCCGGCCATGTAGGTATGGTAGCCTGCGCGCCCAAGCAATTCCGGAATGGGGATGATGCGGTCCGTGAGCCTTCCCTCATACCCGAACGCTTCGGAGCGGAATCCCTGGATGCCCATTCCTGCCAAATGATGGTCGGTGCCCGAGAGCAGCATGGCCCGGGTAGGAGCACACATCACAGCCGTGTGGAACCGGCTGAACCGGACCCCCCGGGCTGCAAGGGCGTCTATATTGGGGGTTCGGATATCCCCGCCATAGCAACCCAGGTCTGCATACCCCAGGTCGTCGGCAACGATCAGCAGGATATTCATGGATCCGGGGGAAGTGGCCTCCTGTACCCGGTCCGCGCAGCCCGGGAGCAATACCCCGATGAGCAGGTAAACAGATAAAAACAGAGAACGGCGGATACGGATTTTGGCAGTGCAGGCGCTTGGATATGGCATGGCTCGGCGGGTGTTGGTTGGTCCCATCAAGATAGCGGAAATCCTCCAATCCGGTTACCAGACAGGATGCTGCCAGCGCAAGGGCGTTTAATTGGCCTTTCCGTCCGCCTTTTTCCCTACTTTTATAGCTGCTAACCAAGACACCCATACACCCCCTGTTTTGAAGATAAGCGCGCAGATCCGCGAACCCATCGAGCAGGAGATGGAGCTCTTTGAACGGAAGTTCCACGAGTCCATGTCTTCCAACGTGCCGTTGCTCAACCGGATCACCTATTACATCGTCAACCGGAAAGGCAAGCAGATGCGCCCCATGTTCGTGTTCCTCACAGCCAAATTGCTGGGCGGGGGACAGGTGAACGAACGCACCTATCGCGGGGCCTCGGTGATCGAACTGATCCATACGGCCAGCCTGGTCCACGACGATGTGGTGGACGACAGCAACAAGCGACGCGGTTTCTTCTCCATCAATGCCCTCTGGAAAAATAAGATTGCGGTGCTGGTCGGCGACTTCCTGCTGGCCAGGGGGATGCTGCTCTCGGTGGATAACGGGGACTTTGACCTCTTGCGCATCATCTCGGTGGCCATGCGCGAGATCAGCGAGGGCGAATTGCTGCAGATCGAAAAAGCCCGGCGGCTGGACATCACCGAGACCATTTACTACGAGATCATCCGGCAGAAGACCGCCACCCTGATCGCCGCTTGCTGCAGCCTGGGCGCCGCTTCGGTACGGCCC
>JBNKHB010000322.1:0-2848 GCA_050290125.1 Robiginitalea sp. | reverse complement strand
AAAGATCAAGAATTACGGCGTGTTGCAAATTTGAAAACCGTGTTTTGAGGAATGGGCATGACATCCAGAAAGTCGCATGATAACGCCGCGGACAATCCGCTCCTGTCATCGCTTCTGGAGGAGTATCGGCCCGGGGTGGCCGTAAAGGTTTTATTTGTGCTGGACTCCGGTGTACGCTCAGCTCACCCAAAGCTGGAAGCCCGGATAGCGGAGTATTGCCGGCTTCATTCACATACCCTGAAGTTTACCGACATCATCGCCATCCCCGGAGGGGAAGCTTCCAAGAACGATGAGGCCCATTTAAGACATCTTTTGGAAGCCATCGAGGCTCACGGTATCTGCAGGCACTCCGCGGTGATCGCTATTGGTGGAGGGGCCGTGATTGACCTGGCAGGATATGCGGCTGCCATCGCGCACCGGGGGGTGCAACTCATTCGGATCCCCACTACCGTTTTAGCGCAAAACGACGCGGCGGTGGGTGTGAAGAACGGGGTGAACTATTTCGGAAAAAAGAATTTCCTGGGGACCTTTGCCGTACCGCTTGCCATCATCAACGACGCGGAATTCCTCAATACGCTCGAAGACCGGGATTGGATTGCCGGGACGGCGGAAGCCGTAAAGGTATCCCTGATCAAGGATGCCGCCTTCTTTCGTTTTCTGGAGCAGGAAGCGGACCGGTTGCGCAATCGCCATGCGGAACCCATGCAGGAACTTATCTTCAGGTGCGCGGAATTGCATATGGCGCACATTGCCCAGGGGGGTGACCCTTTTGAAAGCGGGTCTTCGCGCCCGCTGGATTTCGGGCACTGGTCCGCACATAAACTCGAGCACCTGACGGATTACAACCTGCGCCACGGGGAGGCGGTTGCCATCGGAATGGCGCTGGATGTCATTTACAGCAGGCGAATGGGGCTTATACCGCTGACCCTGCAAGAGCGTATCCTGGATGTCCTCGTCAAGCTGGGATTCAACCTGCGGCTTCCGGCACTGGGGACCGATGGAGAGGAGGCCTTGCTCCGAGGCCTGGAAGAGTTCCGGGAGCATCTCGGCGGAGAATTGACCATTACCCTCATCAGCGGAGTAGGGAAGAAACTGGACGTTCACGAAATAGACCGGGAGGTCATGCGCGCGGCGATCCGCGAACTTGCGCCGGGCCCCCCGGCCAGCAAGGCCTCATAGATGCTTATCCGAAAGCAGTTCCATACCACCTATTGCACCAATATTCATCCGGGACAGGATTGGGAAACCACCTTTGCTGCCCTGGAAAAGCACCTGGAGTCCGTAAAAGCGGCCGTCGCCCCGGATGTGGCTTTTGGCCTGGGATTGCGCCTCTCGGAACGGGCCAGCAGCGAATTGGGTGAAGGAGACCGCCTGAGCGCCTTCAAGGCCTGGCTGGACAGGCGCAACATCTACGTCTTCACCATGAACGGCTTTCCGTTCGGAAATTTCCATGGGGAACGTGTAAAGGACGAGGTCCACCGGCCCGACTGGACTACACCGGCCAGACTTGAGTATACCCAACGGCTTTTCCGACAGTTGAATTTCTTGTTGCCTCCGGGACAGGAAGGGGGTATTTCCACCTCTCCGGTGAGTTATCGGTACTGGCACAAAACGGACGCCGATCGACGCCAGGCCCTGAGAACCGGGGCCCGGCAAATGGCGGAAGTTGCTTTAAACCTGGTGATGGCGGAGCGGCAGTCTAATGCCTATATGCACCTGGATATCGAACCGGAACCCGATGGCTTGCTGGAAAACACGGCGGATGTACTCGATTTCTTCGGCAATTACCTGCTCCCCGAGGGCATTCCCATCCTTATCCGAGAACTCGGGGTGGACGAGGCAACCGCACGACAGTTGCTGTTACGCCATATTACGGTCTGTTACGATATTTGCCACTTTGCGCTGGCTTTCGAGGAGCCGGATTGGGCCATCGGCCGTATGGCGGAAGCCGGCATCCGGATCGGGAAAATCCAGGTGAGTGCAGCGCTCCGGATCCGACCCCGCAAACAGGGCCGGGATGCGGTTCTTAATGCCCTGACCGATTTTGATGAACCGGTGTACCTGCACCAGGTGACCACAAGGACCGAATCGGGTGTTCAAACCTGGCCGGACCTCCCGGCCCTCTTCCGGGACCCGCCCGAATTTGACGAGTTAAGGGCCCATTTCCATGTCCCGGTATTCACAGAGTCCTATGGCCTGCTTGAAGCTACTCAGCCTGAAATCGTGCGCGTACTGGACTACTTGAAGAGGCATCCGGTCTGCCGCCATCTGGAAGTGGAAACCTATACCTGGGATGTTTTGCCAAAGGGCCTAAAAAAGGGACTTTCCGAGGATATCGCCCGGGAATTGAACTGGTTGAAAACACAACTGGAATCATGAACAAAACGGTGGTGATCAACATAGTGGGCCTGACCCGGCGGCTTATCGGCGAGTATACACCGCGTATAAAGGCTTTTGCCGAGGCGGGCAGCGTCCGTGACATCCGTCCCGTGCTGCCCGCAGTTACCTGCACGGCCCAGGCAACCTATCTGACCGGAACCCTTCCCCATGAGCACGGTATCGTGGGAAATGGATGGTACTTTAAGGACGAATGCGAGATCCGTTTCTGGCGCCAATCCAACCGGCTGGTAAACGGGCAGAAAATATGGGACCGCCTGCGAGAGGAAGACCACGGCTTTAGTTGCGCCAATATGTTCTGGTGGTACAATATGTACAGCAGCGCGGATTACGGCGTTACACCCAGGCCCAATTACCTGGCCGACGGCAGGAAGATCCCCGATTGTTATAGCCGGCCCGCCGGGCTTCGGGATGAGCTGCAGGATGAACTCGGAACCTTTCCGCTATTTCA